>RGVM01000243.1 GCA_010027295.1 Chitinophagia bacterium | reverse complement strand
GGGCCACAAGGCCGACATCTTCGAGGGCGGACACAGGATACCCCTCCTCCTGCAATGGCCGGCCAGGGTACCGGCCAACCGCAGCGTCGCACAGACCGTCTGCCTCACCGACTTCATGGCGACCTTCGCCGCCCTCACTCGCTACCGGCTACGGTTAAACGAAGCAGAGGACTCTTACGACATCCTCCCCCTGCTCATCGACCCCGGCCGGCAAAAGCCCATCCGGGAAGCCACCGTCCACCACTCCTACCTCGGCGACTTCGCCATCCGACAGGGAAGATGGAAACTCATCTTCACACCCGGCTCGGGCGGATGGAGCTTCCCCATCAAGCCGGAAGACCTGCAGGGACTGCCGGCCGTACAGCTCTACGACCTGGAAGCGGACCCGGGAGAAACCACGAACCTGCAAGGAAAATTCCCCGAAACCGTCAAGCATTTGAGCAGCCTCCTGGATGCCTACAAGGCCTCCGGCAGAAGCGTCACTCGTTGATCCCATCATCGTCCATCCCCAGCACCTGATGCCATGACCCAGTCGGAAGCCTTCGGTATTCCTTTCCGCAGTGCCCGGAAAGCCCTTTGCCTCGTCACCCTCACCAGTTTGCTCGGCGCCGGCATGCCTCCCTCGACGGCATATAGCCAGACCCTCACCGACGACAGCTTCGAAGACTTCCGCGCCGGCACCCTCGACGCATCCGGGCAGAACATTTACGTCAGCCGCGACGGGAAGGTCCGTACCATCCACCGATTCGACTACGACCTCGACGGTTATATCGACCTCCTCCTCCCGCAGACACACGACACCTATTCGAACATCCCGCCCGTGGCCTGCGCCATCGGCCGCGACAGACGGATCATGCGGACCGAACTGGCCGTCCGGGGCGCCACGCAGGCGGTGGCGGCCGACCTGGACCGCGACGGGTATCAGGACCTCGTCTTCTGCCCCAACTACAACGGTACCCAACACCCCCGCGACTTCCTCTCCATCGCCTATGGCGGACCCGATGGCTGGCCCGCCGCCCGCACCCGCGCCGGTCTGCCCGTCCACGGGGCGGCCTCCATCGCCGTGGCGGATATGGACCATGACGGATGGCCAGACATCGTAGCCCTCAACGGCAAGGCCTGGACATCGGGTCAGGCACCGGGCGAGATCATCCGCGTGTTCTGGGGTGGCGAAAAGGGATACATCCACACCCGTTCGCGCGACTTCTCCCTGCCTGGCGCCAGTGCGCTACACGCCGCCGACCTCGACGCGGACGGATACTCCGACCTCGTCCTCTTGCGCAACGACATGGTCCTTGTTTTCAGAAAAATCCTCCGGGATGCACAGGACCCCGCTTCCACCGCAAGGCACATCCCCATCCCCAAGGCCCGGGGCAACACGCTCTCCATCGGCGATGTGGACAACGACCGTATCTCCGACCTCATCGTGGGCAGCGCCGATGGCGACCTCCTGCTCTTCTCCGGTTCGAAAAACGATCCTGCGCCGACGCCCTCGATCCTCAAGGGCGTGCGTGCCACACAAGCCTTCATCACCTGCTATCCTACCTCGCGACAGGCAATGCGATGGGCGGCGAGATGACGGGGGCCACCCGCCAGTCCGGGCAGACGCTCACCATTCTCTGGGGCACCGGTCAGGGATTCTCGTCGAAGTCGGCCACGGAGCTGCCGGCGCCGAAGTTGAGCGCCTCGGCCTGCGGCGACTTCGACGGCGACGGGCGGACAGACATCGCCATCGCCATCAACAAGGGGAGCGAGCAGTTCACCACCCACTCTATCATCTATTTCGGCAAAGGGGGAAGGACATTCGAAAAAGTACCGCAGGGCGTCGAGACAACGGGCGCGAGCGACGTCATCGCCGTGCAGGGCGGACCTGGCGGTCCCGACCGCGCCGTCTTCTGCAACAGCACCGGGGGAACGGTCGACGAACGTGTGCCCGCCTACCTCTACTGGGGCGGACCCGGCGGCTTCCATCAACGGCCGAGGACCGAGATCCCGTTCCGGAGCGGATACGAATGCTCCTCGGCCGACTTCAACGCCGACGGCTATCCCGACATCGCCATCATGGACGAGATGCACGGGGGACAGGGCATGGAGGACGACCCGCTCGCCGGCGCGAACCTCTTCTGGGGAGGGGCCGCTGGATTCGACTTCAGCCTCAAGGGACGCACCATCCTCTCCGAATCCTACCTCGGCTCCAGTAATGTCGCCGACATGGACAGGGACGGCTGGCTCGACCTCGTGCTGGGACAGTTCACCGTCGAAGGACACGCCTCCGCCGTGATCATCTACTACGGCGGGAAGGATGGCTTCACCAAGGAGAGGCGGGTATCGATCCCCTGCACGGGTCGGTCGCTCGGCATCCAACTGGCCGATTACGACCGCGACGGATGGCTGGACATCGCGGCCAACGCATTGAGTGAGGATCGCGTCCGCATCTTCTTCGGCAGCGCGACAGGCTTCGACGCGAACCGCAAACAAGAACTCGAAGTGCCGGCCGTCTGCGACCTCGAGACGGCCGACCTGAACGGCGACGGATGGCTAGACCTCATCGCCACCTCCTACGACGACATGTCGGACCCCAACCACAACGACATGGGCACGACGCTGTTCTGGGGAGGTCCCGGGGGATTCCGCCCGACCCGGGCGCAATGGCTGCCGGGCTACACGCCGCTGGGGCCCGTGGTCGCCGACTTCGACGGCGACGGACACCTGGACCTCTTCGGGCCTTCCTACCACGCCGCACTGACACGCGAGACCATCCCCTCCTACCTCTACTGGGGCGGTCCCGACGGGTACCGCGCAGACAATCGCACCAGTCTCATCCACGACTCCGGCGCGGACGGTCTAGCCGCCGACTTCGACAAGGACGGCCGACTCGACCTCTTCGTCTCCAACCACGCGACCAACGGCGGCCACCAGGCGATGTCAAAGGTCCTCTACAACGACGGCAAGAGGTTTCGTCAACCCCGTGTGGAACTAGTCGAGACCCGTGGCCCGCACTGGTCGCACAACGAGGACATGGGCCATATCTACGACCGATCCTGGACGCAAACCTTCACTTCCCGGACGATGTCGTTCCAGGCACCCCGCCGTTCTGGACACATCCGCTGGCAGGCCGAGACCCCCGGCGGGTGCAAACTGAAATGGCTGATCCGTTCTTCGAAGGACGTTGTCGGTATCGACGCCGCCGAATGGCGCGAGGTCGGCCCTTCCGGGACGTTCGACCTGTCGGACACGGACCGCTGCCTGCAGTACAGGGCCGTGCTGGTTTCGGATAATGGTGACCGTTATCCCGTGATCGACCGGGTGTCGGTGAGCCTGGGGGAGTGAGAATAAAGTGACCCGTTTTGCCGCTCAGGCCCTGCCGTTGTAATACACAGGCTCCATCATCGTCCAGCCATCGGAGCCTTCTAGCGGCTGCTGCATGGGGTCGCAGCGTTCCAGCCATGCGATGTTGAGGGGTTCTTGCGCGAGGGCGGCCATGTCGGCGGCATGGTCGGCGCCGTCGTATTCGTAGTAGGCGAACTCGAACCACTCGTCACCGATGCGATGCAGGAAGATGCTGAAGTTCACGATGTGGTACTGGAGGAGAAGTTCTCGCACGCCGGGGTGTCCATCGGCATGGAGGGCCCTGTACGCTTCGACGTGTTCGGCGCGGAGGCGGTTGACCATGCCGAAGCGGCGTATGGCCGGGTGCGGTGTGGTGGCCTCCGTGTGGGAATGTCTTTCCATATCCAGGTTCATTCCGAGATGCGCAGATAGGTACGGGCGGCCGTTCCTCCGAGGATGGCGGCCTGCTCCGACGCCGAGAGCGGGGCGATGAACGCCTCCACCGTCTCCATCCATTGGCGATAGCTCCCGCCCAGCAGGCATACGGGCCAGTCGGAGCCAAGCATAAGCCTGTCGGCCCCGAAGGCCTCCAGCACGGTGTCGAAGTAGGGTTGGAGGAGCGGCAGGTCCCATCGGGTGTCGCGCACTTCGGTGAACATTCCCGATAGCTTGCAGCAAACATGGGGCCTTTCGGCGAGGATGCGGATGTTATCTGCCCAGGCCCGGTCGAAGGCGCCGCGTCGGATGACGGGCTTGGCGACATGGTCGACGACGAGCCGGATGTCGGGGTGCAGGTCCGCGAAGCGTATGGCCTGCGGCAGATGTCGCTCGAAGATGAGGATGTCGTAGAAGAGCGGGTAGGCGGCGAGGGCGCTGACGCCGCGGTTGAAGTCGGGGCGCAGGATGAAGTCGGGGTCGGGCTCGTCGTGCACGACATGCCGGAAGCCGACGATGGGCTTGCGACGGGCGTACGCCTCCAGGAGGGCGGGCAGTGCGGGGTCTGCGAGCGGCAGCCATCCGACGACGCCTAGGATGCGCGGGTCGCTCTCGGCCAGCGACAGGAGGAAGTCCGTCTCCGCGACCATCTGCCGGGCCTGCACGGCGATGGTGCCGTCGATGCGGGAGGCGTCGAGCAGGGGGTGGATGTCGGAGGGCAGGAAGTCGCGGCGCAAAATGTCATGCTCCTCTGTCATCCAGACGTAGTCGGTCGTGTTGTAGGTCCAGAAATGCTGGTGGCTGTCGATACGCATGGTCAATAGTTCCATTGGGTGTTCAGGACGGGGGCGAGGATATCCCTGACGGCACCGAGGAGGTCCCGATCGATGGGCTCTTCGCTCCAAGCGACGTTGCGCCTCACCGCGTCGGGGTCGGCGCTGCTGAACATCGTGGTGGCGATGTCGGGGTTCCCGCATGAGAACTGCAGCGCGAGGCGGGCTATGTCGGTACCCTTCGATCGGCAATAGGCGGCGGCTTTCGCGAACACCTGCCGCTGGGCCGCATCGGCCGGATGCCAGTCGGGCGCACCCCGCTCCGTCAGGAGTCCCGACGCGAAGGGGGATGCGTTGACGATGCCGATGCCGCGCTCCCGGGCGATGGGCAGCAGCGAGGCCAGCCGCGTGTCGTGCAGGCAGTAGAGGTTGTGGGAGAGGCCTATGTCGATGGGAT
>RGVM01000242.1 GCA_010027295.1 Chitinophagia bacterium | reverse complement strand
AGCCCGATGTCATCGGTGCCCACGGCCTCTCTCCATCTTGGAATGTCTTTGTCATTTTCCAAAGCCCGCCCCGAGGGTCTTGGCAGGCCAGTCGTCGGTGCGGAAAGGGTTTGCGGGGAGCCCTGCGGAGTTGAACAGGTTCAGGTCGGCGGGGTCATCGGACCAGCCGTAGCGAAGGGCCACAGGTCTGGCCACCTTGTCGCAGGTGACCATCACCTTCCCGTCCGCCATCCAGGCCCGGGCATAATGGAACTTACGGTCCTCGCCGGCCACTTCGAAGCCATTCACATACCCATACCGGTTCCTAACGCTCATCCCGTCATAGCTGTTCTTCCAGGTAACGCTCGCGGTATTGCCTTCAAAGATGACCTTATCGACCATGGGCGACTCGTGAGGGACCGACACGCCGTAGGTCTTGGCGAGGGCCTGCAGCGCGAGGCGCATGCCGACGTCCTGCTTGTTGCGGGGGTGGATGTCGCCCGAGTTGCCGATATCGACGATCACGGCCATGCCGGTGTTGGGAAGTTTCAGCGTATTGGTCTGGGCCTCCCGGAGTTCGGCCCAGGTGCTGCCCCCGTTCTGGCTGTCGCCCTTCGAGGCCTGGTAGTGGGTCAGCTGCACGAAGTAGAAGGGGAAGTCCTCCTTCCAGCGGCTCCGCCAGTCGTTGATCATGAGCGGGAAGCTCCTGTTGTACTGCTCGGCCCGGCCCGCGTTGCTCTCGCCCTGGTACCAGATGGCGCCCCGGATGGCGAAGCCGACGATGGGCTGTATCATGCCGTTGTAGAGCAGCGTGGCATAGGCGTTGGGCGCCTTGATGGGAGTGTCGACGGTGGGGTACTTCTCCTTAAGCGCTGCGAACTCGGGTTGCGTGAAGAAGGCTTCCGCACTCGTCCAGGTCTCCACGTGGGTGCCTCCCCAGGAGGAGTTCACCAGGCCCACGGGTACGCCCAGGCGTTTTTGGAGTTCGCGGGCGAAGAAATATCCGACGGCGGTGAAGTCGCCCGCGGTCGCCGGTCCGCAGACCTTCCAGTCGGCCGGCTGACCCATCTCCCTGCGGGGCTGGAGGGCGGCCGTCCGCGGGACCTTGATATGCCGTATCATGTCGTTGGCGGATGCCGCAATCTCGCGCTTTGCGCTGTCTGCGGCCTTGACGGCCCATTCCATGTTCGACTGGCCGGAGCAGAGCCATACTTCGCCGATCAGGACGTCGGAGAGCGTGACGGTATCCTTGCCCGTGAGTGTCAGGCTGTAGGGGCCGCCCTCCTTCATGGCAGGCAGCGTGACGGACCAGTCGCCGGTCTTGGAGGCCTTCGTCTTGACGGTCTGTCCGGAGAGGCTTACGGATATCTTCTCGCCGGGTGCAGCCGTGCCCCAGACGGGTATGGGCTTGTTGCGCTGGAGGACCATGTGGTCGCCGAAGATGCCGGCGGGCTTTACCTGTGCGTGGAGGGAGGCCGCCATTGCGAGGCAGAGCCATCCCGTCAGGAGGATTCTCATGTGGGGTTGTTTGCGGGGTTTATGGATGTCCAAGATAATCAAATCCGCCATGCGGACGACTACGCCGGTTGTGCAGGTGTCTGCGCCGGATGACGCCCCGTCGGAACCCTCAGACAAGCCGGTAGTTCCGGTAGTTGGTATCGATGCCGATACGCTTCAGCAGGTCCTTGGCCCTGTCCTTGAGGCTCTTTCGGGAGAAGGAGATGTCGCCCTCGAAGGTCCAGCTGCGCTGTGCGATCCGCTCGCGCATGACGGCGGGATGCGTGCCACGGAACTTCTCCAGTCTTGTGACGTGACGCTCGTACTCGAAGGTCTCCGGCCCCAGGATATGGCGTTCCATCCAGGCGTCATCGTGGTACATCCGCTGGAAGCCCTCCAGCTTGCGCTGCATGGCGGAGGGCTCCCGTACCCATCCGTAGTGGTGCATCCATGCGTCGGCGGGCTTCACGCGGAGCTTGCTGCCGTCCGATTTCCGGAAGCCCTGGGCGTCGCGGTAGGAGCGGATGTCGGGACGGTTGCGCACGATGCGGATCTCGTGGGCGTACCATTTGTTCGAGGCCCCGACATGGTCGTAGGAGCCGTAGAAATGCCGGTAGCGGAACAGGAGTCCGTCCACTCCGGGTTCGTCGAGGTGTCGTTCCATGGCCGACCGTATGCGGGCATGGTCGTCCTCGTGCACAGCCTCGTCGGCCTGTATGTAGAAGGCCCAGTCGCAGTCGGCACCCAGCGCTGCGAAGGCCTTGTCGGTCTCCTTCGCAAGCACGACCCCGCCTTCGCGCAGACTGTCGTCCCATACGGAGTGGATGATGCGCAGCTTCTCCTGCGGGAGCGAGCGGATGAGTTCCTCCGTGCCATCGTCGCAGTCGCCGATGGACACCACGAACTCGTCGCAGAGCGGGAGCACCGAGAGGATGGCCTCCCGGACGGGGTAGTCGTAGCGTACCGCGTTGCGGACGATCGTGAATCCGCCCACTCTCATGGCTGCAGGAATCTGGTGTCAGGAGTCATTGGATTCGATTTTTCATCCGTCGGCCGGGAATGCTCCTGGCGGTCCTCACATGTTCCACCAGTAGTTGAACTTGAGGACGATGGCCCGGTTCCGTACCAGGAAGGGGTCGGTGAGGTAGTTGTCGGTGTATACGATGAACAGGTCGGAGGCGGGCCTGTAGCGCCATTGCAGCCTGGTGTTGATGTTCATGTTGCGCAGCTGGTCGTTGTATTGCAGGAAGCCTGTGATGAAGAGCTTGTTGGTGAGGGTGAGGTCGATGCGTGGACCGACGAGCAGGAAGGTCGTCCGGTTCCAGGGTTTCGGGAGACGTATGTCGTCGTAGCTGGCGTTCAAGGCGATGCTGAGGTAGGGCTGGAAGCGGTATCCGATGCTGGTGGTGAGGTTCAGCCTGTTGCCCTGGGCATAGTAGCCTCCGCTGCGCAGGCTGAACCCGTAGGTCAGCAGTCGCTGCGGTCGGGAGGCGTATTCCAGTCCGAAGGCGTTCCACCGGTGCCGCGTGCCCCGCGCCAGCGTGTCCTTGCCCGAGTTGGTCGGGTCGAAGGGCCTCCGGAGCTCCACGAAGTCGTATGAGAAGTAGGTCGTGCAGGTCGCCTGGCTCCTCATGCCGATGGTGTACGCGAGGTAGGTCTCGTTGTCGGTGTTGTGCCAGGAGGGCGTGTAGAAAAGCGTCGAAGCCAGCCGGATCGAATGCACGAGCACGGGCCCCTTCCGGCTGAAGAAGTTCTTCGCGGCCATGGGACTGAGCTTGATGTAGTCCCTGCGCGGCACGTAGCCCACTTCGGCCGTGTAGTCGCGTCCCACGTATTCATGCTGGAAGGTGAGGGTTTGGTACTTGTCGCTGTACTGCAGGGCGGAGGCGTGCACCCAGTCGTTTCCGCTCGACCCGGGAGCGAAGGACTTGAGCAGGAAGGCCTTGCCCGTCCACAGGTTGTTGCTGGAGGCGTGGTTGTACTCGAGGCCGAGGTTGTGGTTGAACGCTGCGGGTGTGGATGGGGAAGGGACGCCGTCACGGGGGTCTGAGAAGTTCCTCCTGTCGATGGCGAGGATGCCGATGTTGGACCTTGCGAACACCCGACGCTGCAGCGCCAGGACGGCGAAGTTCTGGACCGGCAACCCCTTGGTCGCGTCGCGGCCCGTGACCATGTCCATGGCGCCCATCCGCCAGTCCCGGTTGAGTTTTCCACTCATCCGCGCTCCCGAGAGGATGGGCGAGGTGAGCCCGATCCTGCGAGAGAAGAAGGGCCTTAGGTTGGCGAAGCCGAAGTTGGAGAACTGGTCTCCGTTCTCGAGGAAGAACTGCCTCCGTTCGGGGAAGAAGAGCTCGAAGCGGTCGAGGTTGGTGACCTGGCGGTCGACGTCCACCTGCGAGAAGTCGGGGTTGACGGTGAGGTCCAGGTTCAGCGAGGAGCTGATGCCGAACTTGGCATCCAGGCCGATTTCCCTACGGAAGTTCGCGGGCTGGTCGGGGATATGGCTGCGGCTGCTGCCCGCGAGCAGGTAGGGGATCAGCGAGAGGTTGGCCCCGGGCTGCGGTGGGTCCTCATCCCAGAGCAGTACGCCCGTGTAGGCGAGGGAGGCGCTGGGGAACTGGCGGGGCACCGGCGCCCAGCCCGACTTCTCCGCCACCCGTATGTCGAGGCGGCTGAAGTTGATGCCCCAACGGCGCAGGTCCCTCCGGTAGCGGATGGTCTTGAAGGGGATGGCCGCCTCCAGGATCCAGGCCTTGTCGGTATTCCGGACGACGGAGGACCATTTGTTGTCCCAGTTGAGGTCGACCCTGCCGCCGTCGTACATCGTGCCGTCCCATTGGGCGCCGGCCGCATTGGCACCGAAGGCGAAACCGTTCATCTGGTCGTCGAAGGGGTCGATGAAGACGAGGAAGTTGTCGTTCTTGGAGAAGGAGAAGTCGCGCCTGAGAGACTCCACCATGTAAGGCCCGGATAGCTTCTTGTGGCAGACGGCCAGGAGGTAGATGTTCTGGTCGTCATAGCACATGCGCACTTCGGTGGCCACCGTCGCCAGGCTGGTGTCCATCGGCGTGATCATATGGAACTTGGAAGCCGTCTCGGCACCGTTCCATCCTGCATCATCCATCTGACCGTCGACACGGATGGCGCCGGCGGACCTTCGCATGTGGAAGACGTAGGACTCGTTCTTCTTTTGTCCGGCGACGCTCAGTGCGCACAGGAGCCATAGGAATGTGAAAATCTTTCTCAATCTGCAGCAGGATCGGTGGAGGTGTCAAACCTACGCATTCGAGGCGATATCCCGGACGCCTATCCGCCTTCGGCGGACACGTCGCGCCAAAGTCGGGCACGCTGACCTGCCTTCGCTGGGTACACCCGAATATATAGCCAAGTTCGACCCGGTATTCCGGCCAAAGTCCTTTTGAGGCGCATATCGATGGATTCCAAGCGTACAGGCATAGGAGTTGCATCCGTTTCCCCGACTCCCTTCTTACCTTTGCAGTCATGAAACTCCCCATCGTCGCATACGGGCATCCGGTCCTTCGAAAAGTGGCTGCCGACATCACT
>RGVM01000241.1 GCA_010027295.1 Chitinophagia bacterium | reverse complement strand
ATATGCCCCCCAAAGGCAAGCCCCAACTGACGGCGGCGGAAACGGCCTTGCTGGAATGGTGGATCAGAACTGGGCATGACTTTCAAAAGAAGGTCCGTGATATCCCCCAGACCGAATCGGACAAGACTTTCCTCGCCTCCTTCCGGACCGGGTCTTCCTCGAAAAGTGCAACATCCCCCTCCCTGCTGCCCGTCGAAGAGGTGCAGGCTGCGCCGGCATCCGTGTTGCAGGCACTCCGATCCCTGGGGATACTGGTGATGCCGCTGGACCCTTCCAGGAACTACCTTCGGGTCAACTTCCAGAACCTGGAAAGACCGGCCGACTCGGTAGCGGCACTGCTCAGCGGCATCCGGGAACAGTTACTGGTCCTCGACCTGGCAGGAACGGACATCTCGGACGCAGGTTGTTCATCGCTCTCCGAGCTCCGCAACCTCCGCAGGCTCAACCTCACCGATACCCGCATCACCGATGCAGGTCTCTCCAGGCTGGCCACACTGACGGAACTGGAAGAACTCAACCTGAACGGCACGGAGATCACAGGCAATGCCCTCCGGTCCCTCGCATCGCTGAAGAAACTCCGGAGCCTCTACCTTTTCAGGACGAGAGTGAAGGCTGCGGAAGTGGATGCATTGGCTGGGGCCTTCCCTTCCACCCATATAGATACTGGCAACTACCGGCTCCCCGTACTGGAAGGTGACACTACGGAAGTCACCCCTCCACCAAAGGCGAAATGATTGACAGGTCAGCGGAGGGAATCCCTGTATTCGGCGAGGAGTCTGATCTGGTTTCTGGCCCTGACAAGGTTCTGACCCGGATAGGAAGCCCCATAATAGACATCCCGGTTGATATGGTCTGTCAGAAACCGCATGGCCTGCATGTAGATCATGAATTCACCGGCATAGTCCAGCATCCGCCTCTCTGGTTCCGACAGGAGGTCAGACATGCGTTCCGAATAGCCTTCGAGTATCGCCACCCGGAAATCCCTTCTCACATGGATGGCATTGAAATCGGATGACTCTTCGTTCAGGGGGGAGAGGTAGGTGCGGAACATGTCGCCCAGGTCGCTGATGGCATACCCTGCCATGACCGTATCCAGGTCGATGACGCAGAGGCCCTTTCGACCTTCATCGAAAAGGACATTGCTGATCTTGGTATCGTGATGGGTGACTCTTCGCCGGAATGAGGGTTCCTTGCAAATCCGCTGGTAGGTGTCTACGATGTCGGCGAGGGATCGAAGTGTCCTGACCTCTTCGTTACATTCCCGGATCCTTTCAATGTCCCCGTCCTGGAGAGCTGTCATGAACTGGCGCCACCTGAAGGAGAGGTCGTGGAAGGAGGGAATAGTATCCTTGAGTTGTGCGGCATCGATCCCTTCGAAACGGGAGGTGAAGGTCCCGAACTGCAGGGCGGCCTCGTAAGCATCCTCCGGCCTCTCGCAGACATCGATCGCATGAGAGCCCGGGACATAGGGGATGATGCGCCACCAGGCACCATTGGGCCGCGCGTAGGGTTGCCCATCGAGTGTGGGTGTGGGAAGGGGAAGCAGGTAGCCCGGGTGATTGGCCGACAGGTGTTTGCCGAGATAATCGAGGTTGGAAGAGATGTCCAGCGGTTTCCGGAATACGGCGTCATTGACACGCTGCAGGATGAAAGCAGGCTTTCCGCCAGCATCTTCGACGATCAGGGTGGTATGTATCAGACCCGTCCCGAAGGCGCGTACGGAATGCGTGCCGGATGGGATGCCGTAGAAGGCGAGTATGTCTTGTGCGGAGCCGCTGTATTCCATAGGAATCATCAGTAGAGGAGCCGTACCTTGATGGTCTCCTTCACATCCTTGAGCAGTTTTGCGGCGTCGGATGAGAGTTTCTTGTCGAGATCGAGAACGACATACCCGATCTCATCATTGGTTTTCAGATACTGCCCGAGGATGTTGATACGGTTCTCGGAGAGTGTTGTATTGATTTCGGAGAGCACACCGGGTACGTTCCGGTGGATATGCAGGATGCGATGGGCGCCCTCCTGGGGTGGCAGACTCAGGGGAGGCACGCTGTGAGATCCGGTGGATATACCCATATCGAGGTATTGGAGGAGTTTGCGGCTGACATCCTCGCCGATATTCTGCTGCGCCTCCTCTGTTGACCCCCCGATATGCGGCGTGAGCAACACGTTGGGCATACCTTGCAGCGGTGTCTCGAACCTATCTCCGTTCTTCTCAGGTTCCCATGGGAACACATCCACGGCTGCGCCGCCCACCACGCCTTCTTCCATAGATTTTCGGAGCGCTTCCAGGTCGACCACTTCTCCACGTGCAAGGTTAAGAAGAATCGAACCTTTCTTAAAGTGTTTGAGAAGGCCCTTGTTGACAAGGTTGCGGGTCTGCGCCGTCTCGGGTACATGAAGCGTAACGATATCGGATTGGCTGACGAGATCCTTCAGCGACCTGCAGGCGGAAGCATTGCCAAGGGGCAGCTTGGTCACAATGTCGTAGAAGAGGACCTTCATCCCCAAGGCCTCGGCCAGGACGCTTACCTGGGTTCCGATATTTCCGTAACCCACGATGCCCATCGTCTTTCCCCTGAGTTCGTAGCTTCCCTTTGCATCCTTCATCCATATGCCTTCGTGGGCTGCACGGTTCTTGTCCGGTATCCGGCGGATGAGCATGATGGAGGAGCCAATGACCATCTCCGCGACCGAGCGGGTGTTGCTGTAGGGAGCGTTGAAAACAGCCACCCCATGCTGCATGGCTGCTTTCAGATCGACCTGGTTCACGCCGATGCAGAAGCATCCGATGGCTTGGAGCTTGTTGGCTTGCTTTAGCACACGCTCCGTAACCTGTGTCTTGGAACGGATGCCCAGGAGATGCACGTCGCGTATCTCTTCCGCGAGTCTTTCTTCTCCCAGCGCCTCGCTGATCCTTCTTATATCGCTGTATCCGGCATCTCGCAACAGCCTGTAGGCGGTCTCGCTGATGTTCTCCAGCAGCAGGATACGTATCCTGTCCTTCGGGTAGCTGGTGGGCTTCCTGTCGGCCATTTCGTTGGGGGGGATTTAGGGGCGAAAGTAATAACTTTGCGACTGAATTGATAGCCCCAGACTTTGATGTGCCGATGAAGAAGTACTTGCTCTTTCTCGTTTTCCTTAGCAGTTGTCAATCAGCCGATGACATGCGATTCAAGTGGGCGTCATTCGAAGCAAAAACGAACGGGTCGGGTACGAATCAAGAAGCCGACCTGAATCCGGAGTCAAAGCGGATACATGACTCTTCGCTTGCCTTCTACAAGCGGGTGCTCCTGCCTTCAGGCTTCAATGGGGGGATGCTTGTGGCGCATCGTGGACGCATCGTGTTCGAGGCGTATGCGGGCAGAAGGCGTCTCGATCGGGTCGAGCCGATGGACACGAGCAGCGCACTGCACCTCGCATCCGTCTCGAAGACATTCACGGCCATGGCTGTACTAAAGCTCCAGGAACAGGGCGCACTCGACATCCATGACACCGTGTCTCGTCATCTGCCCGGATTCCCTTTCCCTGGTGTACGAATCATCGACCTGCTGGACCATCGTAGCGGTATCCCCAACTACGTACATTTCATGGAATCCCTCGGATGGGATACACAGCGTGTCCTGACCAACCGCGACCTGTTGGATTTCATGGTACGGAACCGGAGACGGATCCCCGTCAATCCTCCCGACCGGTTCTTCGAATACAGCAATACGAACTACGCCATGCTGGCGCTTGTCATCGAGAACACAAGCGGCCGTTCCTATGCCGACTACCTGGGTGAGAGCTTTTTCCGCCCCCTGGGCATGAACAGCACTTATGTCTTCTCGATGGACAAGTCTGACTACGCAATTCCCTCCTACGACCACCGTGGAAGACCGGAACCTTTCTCCTGGCTCGATGCGGTCTATGGCGACAAGAATATCTACAGTACGCCGCGGGACCTGATGCGATGGGATATGGCGCTTTCCGAGGGGAGGCTTTTCAGGCCGGAGACTCTGGCAGCCGCCTACAAGCCGTACAGCCATGAGAAGCCCGGTGTTCGAAACTATGGATTGGGATGGCGGCTCATCGATTTTCCCAAGGGTGAGAGGGTCATTTTCCACAACGGATGGTGGCATGGGAACAACACAGTCTTCGGTCGGATACCGGAAGATTCTGCCACAGTCATAGTTCTCGGCAACCGCTACAACAATAGGATCTACCAGGCCCGCACGCTGTATTCGAGCATCATTGGGCTCGATATGGACTCGGGGGATGACGAATGAGCTCAATTGATAAAGCGCCCCGACATGCCGGGATCAGACTATACCGACCTCGTCCAGGCACGCCATCTGTTTCGCCCCAGACCCGGAGATGCACACAAGGGCAGCATGGGTCACGCTGCCCTGATAGCTGGTTCATATGGCATGCTGGGTGCGGCCATCCTGGCAGCTAGGGCTTGTCTGCGCAGCGGTGTCGGTAAGCTGACATGCTTCGTAGAGCCACCCTCCTACCCCATTCTTCAGATATCGGTTCCGGAAGCCGTCTTCCATGTCTGTGAGACCGGTGAGGTGGCGGATGCCCTTCGTCCGGGTCGCTTCCAGTCCATAGGCATAGGCCCCGGTCTTGGCAGTCATCCCGCGCATCTCGCCATCTTGGGCGCCGCATATGCCGCCAAAGCCCCGCTGGTACTGGATGCGGACGCACTCAACCTCCTGTCAAATGACAGTAGTCTTTGGCTGGGAATGCCGCCCGGAACCATCCTCACGCCCCATGCGGGGGAATACAAAAGACTCTTCGGAGCATCTTCCGATCCTATTGCGATGGCTATAGCTAATCACATATATATCATAAGTAAAGGGCCCGGAACCCGTATCCTCACGCCGGATGGCCGTGCCATTGTCAACGCTTCCGGCAATCCCGGGATGGCGACGGCCGGATCGGGCGATGTCCTGACGGGGGTCCTGACCGGTCTGCTGGCCCGGGGTTATCCGGCCGAGGATGCCTGCCTTCTGGGGGTATACCTGCACGGATTGGCGGGAGACATCGCCGCCGTGCGTA
>RGVM01000025.1 GCA_010027295.1 Chitinophagia bacterium | reverse complement strand
ACACACAAACGATTGCCATGCAACCTACAAGACTCTTCGACTGCATCGACTGGCAGATGGCCAGGAACCCGATGGAGGATATGTTCGCCGCCAAGGAGGAGGGCGGCATCTGGAGGAAGTATTCGACGCAGGAGGTGCGCGAGACAGTCGACCGGCTGAGCGCAGGCCTCATGGCCCTCGGCATCGGACCGAACGACATGAGCATCGAGGGCAGGGACAAGGTAGCCGTCCTCAGCAACAACCGGCCCGAGTGGATGATGCTCGACCTTGCCGTGCAGCAGACCGGCGCCGTGCTCACGCCCATCTACCCCACCATCAGCGTGTACGAGCTGGAGTTCATCCTCAACGACGCCTCCGTGAAGCTGGTCTTCGTCAGTGACCGCGACCTGTACTACAAGGTGCAGAGCATCCGCGACAAGATCCCCACTGTAGGCGCTGTCTACACCTTCGACTACCTGCAGGAGGCGCTGCACTGGAAGGACATCCTCACGAAGAGCGACGATTCGCACATGGCGCGCATGCGGGAGGTACGCGACGGCATCCGCAACGAGGACCTCTGCACCATCCTCTACACCTCTGGCACCACGGGCTTCCCGAAGGGCGTGATGCTGAGCCACCGCAACATCCTGAGTAACGTCAACAACGTCGACGACGTCATCGAGGGCATCGGCGTGAAGAAGGGCGAGCGTGTGCTGAGCTTCCTGCCCCTCAACCACATCTTCGAGCGGATGATGTCGTACGTGTACATGTTCAAGGGCCTGTCGATCTACTACGCCGAGAGTCTCGAGAAGGTAGGCGACAACCTTCGGGAGGTGCAGCCCGTCGTCTTCTCGACGGTGCCCAGGCTGCTGGAGAAGGTGTATGAACGGATCATGGGCAAGGGCCAGGAGCTCACGGGGTTGAAGCGCAAGCTCTTCTTCTGGGCCGTGGACCTGGGCACCCGCTTCGAGATCAACAAGGACATGGGTTTCTGGTACCGCTTCCAGCTGGGACTGGCCAACAGCATCATCTTCAAGAAATGGCGCGAGGCCCTGGGTGGGAACGTGAAGGCCATCTGCACCGGCGCCGCCGCCTGCCAGGTACGTCTGCTCCGCGTGTTCACCTCCGCCCGTATCGTCATCATGGAGGGCTACGGACTGACGGAGACGTCCCCCGTCATCAGCGTGAACTGCTATGACGAACCCAACCGCTGCTTCGGTACCGTCGGCCCCATCATCAAAAACACGGAAGTGAAGCTCGCCGAGGACGGAGAGATCTGCTGCCGCGGCGAGAACGTGATGATGGGATATTACAAGCGTCCGGACCTCACCGGCGAGTGCATCGACGCGGACGGTTGGTTCCATACCGGCGACATCGGCGTGTGGGTCGACAACAAGTTCCTGAAGATCACCGACCGCAAGAAGGAGATCTTCAAGACCAGCGGCGGCAAGTACGTGGCGCCCCAGCCCATCGAGAACAAGATGAAGGAGTCGCCCTACATCGAGCAGATGATGGTCGTCGGTGCCGACAGGAAATTCGCCGGCGCACTGATCGTGCCTGCCTTCCCCAACCTCAGGGAGTGGTGCGTACGCAACGGCATCCAGGTGTCCGACGACGCAGACATGCTTCGCAACCCGCGGGTGCTCGAACTCTACAAGGGTGTGGTGGAGAACTACAACCAGCAGTTCAACCACGTCGAGCAGGTGAAGAAGTTCGAGCTGCTCGACAGGGAGTGGAACATCGAAGGGGGGGAGCTCACGCCGACGCTCAAGCTTAAGCGCAAGGTCATCATGGAAAAGTATCGCGAGGCGGTCGACAGGATCTACGCCTGAGGCCCGCCCCATCCTGCTGCGGTGGCCGACGGCCGCCGCAGCCGCTTTCCCTTGTCAGTCGCCGAAGTAATACTGCCCCTGGGGCATACGGAATACGCGGTTCTTCTGAAAGGCCGCCAGGTCGTTCATCTCCCTGGGATGGAGGGCCACCCAGTTCTGATACTGCAGCACATCGGCCGCGGCGCCGAAAAGCCATTGGTTGTACGCCTCGAACAATCCTTCCCGGAGGAGCTGGCGATGATGGTCGAGCAGTCGGTAGGGGAAGGTGTTTCCTTCCGCACCGAACCAGTCGAGGATGAACCGCGTCCGTATCATCACCAGTCTGTCGACGTTGAGTCCTAGCGTGGCGAGGCCGGACTGTTTCGCGAGGCTGCTGCGCATCGCCTCCTCGAAGGCGCTACGCTTCCGGGAGGATGACTGCCTCGACGCATCCACCGTCTCGACGAAGAAGTTCTTGTAGCCGTCGAGGAGGAGGGCCTTTATTTCGGGCGTGCGGGCCGAGTAGCTGTCCATGTTGACGTACACCTCGGCATACAGGATTCCGCGGAGCATGTCACGCCCGGTGAGCCAGTACCGCGCGGCATGGTAGTAGTTGCCCTGGTAGCCTGGGTCGGCCTGTACGCCCTTCTCCCAGATGGCGATGGCGTCGGTGAGCTTGCGCTGTTCCATGAGCAACTCACCGTACTCGCTATGCAGGGCGCCCGACTCGGGGTACTTCTTGAGGGCTCGCCGGTACATCTTCTCACAGGCGGTGACTTCCTGTATTGAGCGGTAGACGTTGCCGGCGATCTGAAAGGTTCTTTCCTCCGCGTCATCCCGGTCGAGGAGCGGCTTCATGGTCTCGATGGCCCTGGCGAAGTCGCGTTGCAGGAAGTATGCGTAGGTGAGGTCCGTCAGCAGCTGCATGTTGCCCGGCGCCTGCTGGATGGCGCGGCTGAGGACGAGGATGGCATTCGCATTGTCTCCCTGGCGAAGGAAGTCGGTGGCCGTCTCCCGCAACTGGGCCGTCGTAGGCTGTGCAGAGGCGAAGAGCCGGCAGCCGAGCATCAGGGAGAGGAGGAGGGTTCTCATGTCGTCGGGGTTCTGATATCTCCGTCGTCGCAGGGTTTGCGGTCAGGCCGTCTTCAGTCACGTATCAGGTGCGTCAGCAGGCCGTCCCGGAGCTTGGGTTCGAACCAGGTGCTCTTCGGCGGCATCACGTTGCCGGTGTCGGCGATGGCGAACAGCTGTTCGATGCTGACGGGGTGCAGGCTGAAGGCCACCGCACATTCGCCGCTGTCGACGCGTGCCTGGAGTTCGTCGAGGCCCCGGATGCCACCTACGAAGTCGATGCGCTTGTCGGTCCGCTGGTCGGCGATGCCCAGCCATTTTCCCAGGACATTGGCCGAGAGGACACTCACGTCGAGCACGCCGACGGGGTCCTCGGGGAAGGTGCCTGGCTTGGCCTCGAGCATATGCCATGTCCCATCAAGATACATGCCGAACTGGTGCATGCGGGCGGGTCTGACGGGTTCGGGGCTCGTCTGGACGGTGAAGTCCTCCTGCAGGCATTCGAGGAGCCTCTCCGGCGTCAGTCCGTTTAGGTCGCGGACGACGCGGTTGTAGTCCATGATGTGCAGCTGGTCGGAGGGGAAGAGGGTCGTAAGGAAGCCGTCGGCGCCCGGTGGGGCGTCCTGGCCGAGGGTGGCCCGCACTTTGGCGGCGCTGGCTGCCCGGTGGTGGCCGTCGGCGATGTAGGTGAAGGGGACCCGTTCGCGGAACGAGCGGGTGATATCATCCACTGTGTCGGTGTCCGCCACCATCCATACTTCGTGGCGTATGCCGTCGGGGGCTGTGAAGTCGTAGGCTGGAACTGCACTGTCGACGATGCCGTCCACGATGGCGTCCATGCCTTCGTCCTTGGGGTAGGCGAGGAAGACGTTGCCCGTCTGGACACCGGTGACGGTGATGTGGTTGATCCGGTCCTGCTCCTTTTCGGGCCTTGTGAACTCGTGGCGACGGATGCGTCCCTGCTCGTAGTCATGCACGGAGGAGAGGCAGACGAGTCCCGTCTGCCGGCGGCCATCCATCGTGAGCCGGTAGATATAGTAGCAGGGCGACTCCTCCCGGAGCAGGGTGCCCTGGCGAATCATGGCGAGAATGTTCTCGGAGGCCTTCTCATATACGAGCGCCGAGGGGTGACATGGAGGAAGGAGAAGGGGTTTCCGTCCACAAGCGCCCTGGCCTCCTGAACATTGAGCACGTCATAGGGTGGCGATGCCACTTTCTCTGCGAGCGAAGGGGCTGGCCTGAGGGCTCTGAAGGGGGAGATGTCGCACATATGTCCGTTGTTCTAAGGGCTTATCTGTGTGTTTCCGTGGAGGGCTTGATCAATGCTTCTGGTTGAAGTCGCGCATTAGCTCCGTGAAGGCGCTCACATGCCCGATCGGCAGGGCGTTGTAGAGGGAGACCCGGAATCCGCCCACGCTGCGGTGTCCGCGGACACCCACCATCCCCTCCGCCTTGCAGCGGTCCATGAAGGACTTCTCCAGCGCGGGGTCGTCGATCACGAAGACGGCGTTCATGCCGCTCCTGTCCTCCTTTGCGACGATCGGACGGAAGACGGGCAGACTGTCCAGCGCCTCGTAGAGCATGGCCGACTTCTCCCGGTTCTCCGCCTCGATCGCGTCGACGCCGCCCTTGGACTTCAGCCAGCGCAGGGTCAGCAGGCATACGTAAACGGCGAAGACGGGGGGCGTATTGAGCATGGAGCCGTTCTCGACGTGCTGGCGGTAGTCGAGCATCGCGGGTACCCGCCTGACCTGACGGTCCAGTTGGGCCCGGTCGACGACGACCATCGTCACACCGGCGGCGCCCAGGTTCTTCTGCGCACCGGCATAGATGAGGGCGTAGCGGCGGAAGTCGATGCGCCGCGACAGTATGTCGCTGCTCATGTCAGCCACCAGTGGCACGGAAATGTCGGGCATCTCGTGCATCTGCGTGCCTTCCACGGTGTTGTTGGTGGTGATGTGGAGATAGGCCGCATGCGCCGGAACCTCGTAGCCCCGGGGGATGCTTCGGTAACCCTGTTCGCGGGAACTGCCGACGACCTCCACGCCGCCCCAAAGCCCGGCCTCCTTGATCGCCTTGGAGCCCCAGATGCCGGCGTCGAGGTAGGCCGCATGGCCGTCCGCCGCCAGAAAGTTCATGGGTACCTGGTAGAACTGCGTCGTGGCGCCTCCCTGCAGGAAGAGCACTTCCTGGGTGGGGGAGAGGTCCATGAGCTCGCGCGTGAGCGCCTGTCCCTCGCTTACCACGGCCTCGAAGGCCGGGGTGCGGTGTCCGATCTCGAGAATGGAGAGACCGGTGCCGTTGAAGTCGGTGAGCGCCCTTCGGGCATCTTCCAGTACTTCCGGGGGCAGGATACCCGGACCGGCGTTGAAATTGTAGACCATGGCGTTGGAATGCCGCGAAATTAGCGCATTCCCCGATGCCGGCAGGCCGTCAGGGTGGTTCGCAGGACCTGCCGCGGAGGGGGTCGCGCCTCCATCTCGCGTCCAGGCTGTCCCATTCGGCCCTGTCGGTGTCGCTGAAGCCGGGTGGGCGGAGACTGTCGAGGTCGGGCTGGCCTGCATCCACCCAGGCCGTGTACCAGAAGGACGCCACGGTGTGCATGGACTGCCGCATCCGGCGCTCCACCATGCCGTTCAGCATCCGGTGGTAGGCGTCGCTGTAGCGGGCCGAGTACTGCCGGATCACGGTCCCGTTCCGCGCCTCGTACGCAAAGCGGACGTCGGGCGGCAGGCTCAGGGATAGCCTTTTTTCCATTGCCAGCACGCTGTCGGACGCAGCCGAGCTCTCTGTCACCCGTTTCCAGAAGAAGCCGGAGGGGTCTGCGAGATAGACGGCCCTTGGGATGACAAAGTCGTAGCCGGACGCATGCCGTTCCGGGAGGCGGCTCTCCCAGAAGCCGTGTATCCCCTGCTGTCCGGTAAACTGACCGTTGTGGTTGCTGCAGGCGTGCAAGGGGACGTGTCCGTCGGAAATGTAATGCCCGATGTCGGCGGAGAGCTTGAGGATTGCGGCGGCCTGACCCTCGCGGAAGGCATTGGTGAGCCGGTGGCGCATGCGTTCCACCCACCAGGGCAGGATGCCGTGCCGCAGGAGGCTGTCCTCTCCGAAGGCCCTGATGGCAAGGTTCCAGTCGCGCGGCAGGCTGCGGTAGGGTGGGGGCCCGTATCGGTCGAGGTCTATATAATGGCGGGGTCCCTCCTCGGGGATGGCATAGCGCCGTTTGTCGGGGTCCACGGCATGGTCGGCCAGCCAGCCGATATGCCGTTTGTAGAATCCGATCATCCCCGGCGGCAGGAGGAAGACGGCGTTGCGGTTGATGCTGCGGTGCGCGGCGAACCCCCAGCTGCGGGAAGCCGACGGGGGCAGCGAGAGGATGCACGCAAGCACACATCGGAGCGGATACCGGACCATGCCGGCAAGTTAGCACCCGAGCGGGCGGGTTCCCGGTGAGAATGACGCAGTCAGGCTGTTGTTTTCCCCGTCGGGGCTAGCGGTTCTGAGGCCGACTCCACGGGCTCGCCACCTTCGTCGTCGATCTCCGTCACGCCGCCCGAGATGGCGAATTTCATGGCATCGGCTGGGGCTACGTCGGAAAGCACCCGGACCCTGTCCTTAGGTACCAGGTAGACGACTCCGGAGAATGCGTAGGAATGCGGCACATATACGGCTATGTGGTCGCTCAAGCCGAACTCTGAGAGCTCCTCGTTGGTGATGAATCCGACGCGCCATACACCCGGGGATTCGATGGAGACAAGCACGGCCCTGTCGAAGCGTCGCTTGTTGCCGGCGAATGCCTCGAAAAAGTCGCGCACCGTGGAATAGATGATGCGCACGCCCGGGGTGCGTTCCAGGATCTTGTCGAAGAGCTCCACCAGCTTGGAGACGATGAAGGTGGAGGAAATATAGCCGACCAGTATGACAACGACGATCACCAGCAGGAAGCCCAGTCCCGTCACGCGGCCGGGGTATCCGAGCATGTCGGGCCCGAAGAGCATGGTGATGAGGTTTGGCAGGATGCCGTCGATGAAGTTGAAGAGGGACACCACGGCCCAGGCCGTGATGGCGATGGGCGCCAGGATGATCAACCCCTGGAAGAAGTTCTGTACGAGCCTGCGGATCGGTGATGGTTGACTCATCAGGTCTGTTTCGGGTAAAATTAGTCCTTCGCGGCCTGGCCCGTCATCAATTTTGGAAGGAGCGTGATGTTTGTCGTGTCCCGCTGTTGCCCGCCCGTCTGACGCCGGGGCTCTTCAGGACGAAGTTCGAAACGGTACTCCCTGCGGTCGTAGCGGAGGATGGCCCCCGTGGCGATGTCCATCGCCCAGCCGAAAATAAAGTTGAGGTTGGCGAGACTTACGTAGTTGAAGTCGGTATGCAGCCTGAACTGTTCCTGCCAATATCCCTCGAGCCGGCAGATCCTTTCCCCGTTGATGGACAGTTCGGCGCCCCGCGGTTCCGTGTCGAAGCGGAGGGTGTCCTTCGTGCCGGTGAACACCGTCGCGCATCCCAAGAACATGACAGCCATCAGACATGTCAGGCCCCGAAGCCACGCATGCCCCCTTCGGTGAGATTTCCCAATTCCGATAAAAATACATCCCCCAATGCCAACTTTTCGGGATGAGCGGGCGTTTTTTCGGATGGAAACTCTTGCAACCTCAAAAGTTTACTTAGTTTTGCGCCCGCTTGAGAGATGGAAACCCGGCAACGCATATCGGCCAAGGCGAAGGAGATGTTCATGCGATACGGCATTCGGACCGTGTCGATGGACGATATCGCGGGAAGCCTGGGGATATCCAAGAAGACGATCTACGCCAGCTTCGTGGACAAGGACGCCTTGGTGGACTCGATCATCGCCGAGCATCTGAGCGAGTCAGAGGCTGTTGTTGGCGAGATTCACCTCCGGTCGGAGGACGCCGTGCAGGAGATGTGGAAGTCCAGTTCCGCCACCTCAACCCGATCGTGCTCCACGACCTGCGGAAGTTCCATCCCGGCGCCTATGCCCGTCTGGATGCGCACAAGGAGGACTTCCTGCTGGGGGTCATCCGGAGTAACATGGAGCGGGGCAAACGCGAGGGCCTCTATCGTCAGGAGCTGGACGTGGAGGTGATGTCGAGGTTCCGGCTGGAGTCGATGATGGTGTTGTTCGACGTAGACCTCTTCCCGCCCGACCGGTTCAGCCTGGTGCGGGCCTCGCAGGAGGTGCTGGAACATTTCCTCTACGGGTTGGCCACGCCGTTGGGGCGTGAGCGGATTGAAAGGTACCGAAAGGTCGCTGACGAAGGTTTGAAGACAACTTGAAGAGACATATGACCCATCTGACAAGGACATTGTGCACAGCCCTGCTGCTGGCCCTCGCCCAGCCGGCCCTACAGGCGCAGAAAAGCTACGTGATGACGGCGAAGGAGGCGGCCGACCACGCCATCACGCATGTGGCCGCCCTCCGCAACCTGCGGATCGACAGGGACCTGAGGGAATCGCAAAACCGGGAATTGACTGGACAGGCCTATCCACAGATGAGCGGCTCCGTGAATCTGCAGAAATTCTTCGCCATTCCCGTGACGCTGCTGCCCGACTTCATCACACCACAGGTCTACGGCGTCCTTGAGAAGAAGGGCGTGAAGGACGGCAGCGGCAATCCCATCCAGGCGCCGAAGACAGACCCGCAGTTTTTCCCGGCGCAGTTCGGCGTGCCCTGGCAGTCGAACGCCGGCTTCTCGGTGCAGCAGCTCCTCTTCCAGCCCGACGTGTTCGTGGGTCTGCAGGCCCGCTCCGGGGCCCTGCGGCTTTCGGAACTCAACATCAAGGTGATGGAGGACAGTGTACGGAGCAATGTCCTCCGGACCTATTACGGAGTACTCATCGCCGAGAAGCGGAGGGCCCTGCTCTCCGAGAGTATCGCCCGTTTCCGCAAGTTGTATTTGGACCAGGAGAAGCTCTTCGCCAACGGGTTCGTGGAGCGCCTCGACCTGGAGAAGACGCAGGTCGGCCTCAACAACCTGGTGACCGCTGAGTCGCAGCTCGCCGGCTTCGCCCGGCTAGGACTGGCCTCGCTGAAATTCGCCATGGGACTGAGCCAGCGCGACACGCTGTTGCTTCGCGACAGCCTTTCGACGAACATGGTGAAGGCGACCCTCCTCGAGGCCACCGACTTCCGCTACGAGGACCGCAACGAGATGAAGCTCATCAATACGGCCACCGACCTGCAGAAGCTGGACCTCGCCAGGTACCGACTGGCCTACCTGCCCACTGTGGCCGCATTCTGGAGCTACAACCGGAACGCGCTTCGGCAGGAGTTCAACTTCTTCAACACAGACCTCAAGTGGTTCAAGTCGAACGTCGCCGGCCTTAGTGTGAGCGTGCCCATCTTCGACGGCTTTCAGCGGCAGCAACGCATCCGGCAGGCGCGTCTGAGGCTGGAGAAGACGGTCAATGACAGGAAGTTCCTGGAGGAAGCCATCGACTTCCAGCGCGAGGCGGCCCTCGTGGTCCTCGGCAACGCCCTCACTTCCCTCGACGTGCAGGAGCGCAACATGCGGCTCGCAGAGAAGGTCCTGCAGACCACCCGTCGAAAATACGAGCAGGGTGTGGGCTCCAGCTTCGAGGTCCTGCAGGCGGACCAGGACTTCCAGACGGCGCAGGGCAACTATT
The DNA here is from genome assembly GCA_010027295.1 of Chitinophagia bacterium. GTDB lineage: Bacteria > Bacteroidota > Bacteroidia > Chitinophagales > Chitinophagaceae > Pollutibacter. Next base: position 3,449 of record RGVM01000025.1, on the reverse strand, counting down.
TCCAGGCCCTCTACGACGCCATCAACGCCCGCATCGGCTATTTCAGGGCCCTCGGGAAACTCTGAGGCCAGGCATCGGATAGGAACAGATAACAGTCCAAAGAGAGATACATGAGAACGCAATCCATCGCCATCGTCGCCCTCCTGCTCGCATCCTGCGGAGGCGGCGGCAAGGAGGGTTCGCCGCTGGAGCGCCAGCGGGCCGAGCTCGCCGAACTCAAGAAGCAGCAGTCGGGGATCGCCGCCCGTATCGCCGATCTCGAGCGCCAGATAGCGGCGGCCGACCCGACATCCGTTGCCGAGAAGGCCAAGCCGGTGGACGTCTCGCCCGTGCAGCGGCGCGACTTCGACCACTACATAGACCTGCAGGGCAAGCTCGCCACCGATGACATGTACTATGTCACGCCACGGGGCATGGGCGGCCAGGTGAAGGCCGTGTACGTAAGGCAGGGCGACCCGGTCCGGAAGGGCCAGCTGCTGCTGAGGCTCGACGATGCGCTCGTGCGCCAGAACATCCGCCAGGTGGAATCGCAGCTGGCCTTCGCACGCGACCTCTACCGCCGCCAGCAGAACCTCTGGAACGAGGGCATCGGCACCGAGGTGCAGCTGCTGGGTGCGCGCAACAACGTGGAGGGACTCGAGAAGCAGCTGGCGCTCGTAAAGGAGCAGGCCTCTATGTCGGAGGTCTACGCCGAGGTCTCGGGCATAGCCGAGACCGTCAACATCCGCGTGGGAGAGTTCTTCACAGGCTCACCCATGGCGGGTATCACCATCGTGGACCCATCCAAGCTGAAGGCCGTCGTGGACGTGCCCGAGAACTACGCACCCCGAGTGGCCAAGGGGATGGCTGTCAGCATCGAGGTGCCTGACCTCGGCAAGCGCATCGAATCCCGCATCTCGCTGGTGGGCGAGAGCATCAACGCCAACTCGCGCAGCTTTACGGCCGAGTGCCGCATACCGTCGGGAAGTGGCCTGAAGCCCAACCAGCTGGCCGTGGTGCGCATCCTCGACCATTCCTCGAAGAACGCCGTCGTCGTGCCCGTGCAGACCGTGCAGGCAGATGAGAAGGGCAAGTATGTCTTCATCTCACGTGCGGAAGGTGGACGTCGCATCGCCCGCAAGATGCCCGTCGTCGTCGGCCAGTTCTACGGCGACGAGATAGAGGTGCTCAACGGACTAACAGGCGGTGAAGAGCTCATCACCCGGGGATTCCAGGGACTCTACGACGGACAGCCCGTCGAAACCGCCAAGTGAATCATCCGGCCGGCCGCCCCGCTCGATACGGCAGCTGGCACCCACAAAACAATCGCATGCCGACAGAACCCATCAAGGGCCTCGACCCCGAACAGTTGAAGAAGGGGAAGACCTTCTTCGCCACCGACTGGGCCGTGCGGAACAAGACGGCCGTCTATCTCATCACCCTCTTCGTCACGATCTGGGGGGTCAACCTCTTTATCAACCTCCCCAAGGAGCAGTTCCCCGACGTCGTCATCCCGACGGTCGTCGTGCAGACCGTCTATGTCGGCAACTCGCCCAAGGACATGGAGAACCTCGTGACAAGGCCCATCGAGAAGCAGCTGCGAGGCATCACGGGGGTCAAGATCGACAAGATCACCAGCAACTCGCTGCAGGACTTCTCCGCCGTGGTCATCGAGTTCGGTACTTCGGTCAAGACCGACGTGGCCCTGCAGAAGATCAAGGACGCGGTCGACAAGGCGCGCAAGGACCTTCCGAACGACCTGACGCAGGAGCCCGCCGTCCAGGAGATCAGCCTGGGCGAGTTCCCCATCATGTCGGTGAACGTGAGTGGCGACTACGACGCCGTGAGGCTTGGGCAGTTCGCCGAAGTGCTGAAGGACCGCATCGAGGAGCTCACCGAGATCAACCGTGTCGACCTCGTGGGGGCACCCGAGCGCGAGATACAGGTCAACGTCGACAAGCTCAAGATGGAGGCGGCCAAGGTGGGCTACTCCGATATAGAGAATGCCATCCAACGCGAGAACGCCGATATCTCGGGCGGCCTGCTCGCCGTGGGCGACCAGAAGCGTGCCCTGCGCGTCAACGGCCAGTTCCGCTCGGCCCTCGAGTTGGAGCAGGTCATCGTGAAGAACGTCTATGGAAGTGCCGTGTACCTGCGCGACATCGCCCGCATCGTCGATACCGTCCGCGAGAAGGAGAGTTACGCCCGACTCAACGGAAAGAACGTCGTCACCCTCAACATCATCAAGCGTGCCGGTGAGAACCTCATCAACGCCTCCGGCAAGATACGCGGGATCGTGGCTGAGCTGCAGCGGGAGTCGTTCCCGAAAGACCTAAAGGTCACCGTCACGGGCGACCAGAGCATCAAGGCCTCCGCCGCCTTCACCGAGCTCGTGAACTCCATCGTGATCGGCTTCATCCTAGTGCTACTGGTGCTGATGTTCTTCATGGGCGTCACTAACGCCTTCTTCGTGGCGCTGTCCGTGCCGCTGAGCATGTTCGTGGCCTTCATCTTCCTCCCCGGCGCCGAGTTCATCACCGGCTCGGGTGTAACGCTGAACTTCATCGTGCTCTTCGCCCTGCTCTTCGGACTCGGCATCGTCGTCGATGACGCCATCGTCGTGATCGAGAACACGCACCGCATCCACATGCTGGGCAGGGGCCGTATCTCCACGGTCGATTCGGCGCGCTTCGCGGCAGGGGAGGTCTTCATCCCCGTGCTGGCGGGCACGCTGACGACGCTGGCGCCCTTTGTGCCGCTGCTGTTCTGGCCGGGCATCATCGGCAAGTTTATGATCTATCTGCCGACGATGCTCATCTTCACGCTGACGGCATCGTTGCTGGTGGCGTACATCATGAACCCTGTCTTCGCGGTCGACTTCATGGGTCATCCCGAGGAGGAGTCCAAGGAGTCACGGTCTGCCATCTTCCGGCGCCCCCTCTTTTGGGCCACCTTGGTCGTTGCCGTCCTCTGCGACGTCCTCGGCTATGCGCAGGACCTGGCCGGCTATCGCTTCCTGGGCAATCTGCTGCTGCTGATGGCGGCCCTGGTGCTTTTCAACCGTTATGTGCTGCAGGGTGTCATACGATCCTTCCAGACGCGGCTGCTGCCGAACCTCATGGCCCGTTACGAGACGCTGCTCCGATGGATGCTCCATGGCCGCCGGCCCGTCTGGATGCTGGTCGGAACCTTCGGCCTGCTCATATCCTCCTTCTTCCTGTTCGCGGTCCGCAACGTGCCCGTGGTGCTCTTTCCCGTGGGCGACCCCAATGCCATCTATGTCTACATGCGCCTGCCGGCGGGTACCGACGTCCGCTATACCGACTCGCTGACGCAGGAGCTGGAGCGCAAGGTGACACGGGTCCTCGGCATGGAGGGCGGTGCGGCCAACCCGCTGGTCGAGAGCGTGATTGCCAACGTGGCCGTCGGCGCCAGCGACCCCAACAGCGGCGACCGCAGCACGCGTCCAG
>RGVM01000240.1 GCA_010027295.1 Chitinophagia bacterium | reverse complement strand
ACCCTTCAACAAGGCCTTCGTGGGCACCTGCACCAACGGGCGCACGGAGGACTTCGCCATCATGGCCTCCATCCTGCGTGGGCGAAAAGTCAGGCGCGGCGTCAACCTCGTCTGCATCCCCGCCAGCACCGACGTCTACCTGGAATGCCTGCGCGAAGGACATGTGGAGGCCCTGGTGGCAGCGGGAGCCGCCTTCGAGACCTCCAGCTGCGGTCCCTGCGCCGGCATCCACACCGGCGTCGCCGGCGACGGCGACGTCATCCTAAGCGCCGGCAACCGCAACATGAAGGGACGCATGGGCAGCCGCAACGCACAGATTTACCTCACCAGCCCCGCCGTCGTAGCGGCCTCCTGCGTCACTGGCGTCATCACCGACCCGAGGTCGGACGACTGGAAGTGAACCCCGCACACGGGCCTGCGCTTCGTATCAAATCGAATCTAAGGGGGCCTGAGACAAAAGACCAAACCACCAAAGGATGGAGAAGATACAAGGGAAGGCATGGGTCGCGAAAAACTACGTCATGTCCTTCGACATGATCCTGCAGCGCTTCTGGACGGCGCCCGTCGACCCCACAGAGAATGCGAAATGGGTCATGGCCGGCGTCGATGAGGCCTTCAACCGCGAGAACGGCTTCAAGGACCAGGGCTACTCGTTCATCGTGGCGGGACACAACTTCGCGGGCGGCGGAAAGAGCATCGAACACTGTATCACCGGCCTCATGGGCGCCGGCATCCAGGCCGTCTTCGCCACCTCCTTTGCGAGACTGCAGTTCCGAAACGCCATCAACTACGGACTGCCCTTCATCACCTGCCGAGATATGAACCTCCACTGCGAGACGGGCGACGAGCTCGAATATGACCCCGCCACCGGGACCATCCGGAACCTCACCCGCGGCACCTCCTTCGAAAGCGTTCCGCAGGCCCCCTTCGTGGCCGAAGTGGCCGCCGCGGGAGGACTAATGAACTTCATTCGCAAACGCATCGCGGAAGGGACGGTCGACACGCTGCGCTGAGCGGACCCCGCGTGCCCCAAACTGCAGGACCATGACCGAGAACAGGCTCAGGAAAAGGATGCGTGAAGGGAAGGCCTCCTATGGCGTGATATCCCCCACCACCGACCCCGTGGTATGCGAATACCTCGGTTTCTGCGGACTCGACTTCCACATCATGGACGGTGAACACGGCGCCATCACCGCCCCCGAGGCGGCACACATGGTGCGCGCCTGCGAGGCGTCCGGCATAACACCTCTCGCCCGCATCCGCTCCAACGACGAGAAGCTCATCCTGCAGTTTCTCGACGCGGGCGTGATGGGCGTCATGATGCCGGGTACCGACACGCCCGACGACTGCCGACGTCTCGTCGAGGCCGTGAAATACCCGCCCATGGGGAGGCGAGGCCTCGGGCCCGTCCGCGCGGCCGACTACATGTCAGGTCGCCACTCGCAGGCCGAATACGTCGCCTTCGCCAACGAGCAGACACTTGTCCTGCCCATGATAGAGACGATGGCCTGCCTCTCCCGCCTCAAGGAGATGGTGACGGTGGAAGGCGTCGACGGCTTCATCCTCGGGCCGCGAGACCTAGCCCTGAGCATGGGCTTCTTCGACGGTCCCGGTCATCCCGAAGTGGCCAGCGCCATCGACAGGGCCATGGACATCGTCATCTCCGCCGGAAAGGCCTTCGGCACAGTCGCCGCCACAGCCGACCAGGCCCGGCAGCTCACCGACAAGGGAGCCACCCTGCTGCTTAACAGCGTGCAGGGACTGCTCACACAGAGTGTTAAGGCCTTCCTGCGCGACCGGCAGGCATAGTCGTCTGTAGCGTCAAACGGATACAGGATAAAACCCGAGATATGACCACCATCGTAGTACTCTACAACCTCAAGCCCGGCGTGTACTGGGAGGATTACGAGCAATGGGCCCGCGAGAAGGACATCCCCACCGTGCGCTCCCTCGCATCGGTGGCCGACTTCCGCGTCCTCCGAATGGGCAACCTCCTCGGTACCGACACGCCCTCGCCCTACCGCTACTGCGAGCTCATCGAGGTGAAGGACATGGAAGCCTTCTTCGCCGATATCTCCACCGAGGCCGTGCAGGAAGGTGCCAGGGTGTTCGGCGGATTCGCGGACGGCCCGCAGTTCATCGTAGCAAACCACATCTGACCATGTACGGACTCCAGGGAAAGGTGGCCGTCGTCACCGGCAGCGGCCGACGCAACGGCATCGGCGAGGCCATCGTCCTGCGCCTCGCGGCGGAAGGATGCCATGTCGTCGTGAGCGATATCGGGAAACCCATCGGCAACGAGTTCTCCTCCGAGCATATCGGCGCCACCGAAGAGATGGAGGCTGTCGCCGACGCTTGTCGCAATGCGGGTGCCAAGGCCATCGCCGTACCCTGCGACGTGCGCAGCGAGAGCGACTGTGAAGCGCTCATCGGCGCTGCCGTGTCAGCCTTCGGCCGCATCGACATCCTCGTCAACAACGCGGGCGTGGGCTATCTCATGGAGCCCTTCACCGAGTTCCGCGAGAGCAGCTGGGACGCCGTCCTCGATGTTAACCTCAAGGGCGCCTTCCTCTGCAGCAAGCATGCCGCCATCCATATGAAGGCGCAGGGCGGCGGCAGCATCGTCAACATCGCCTCTCAGGCCGCCAAGAGCGGCTTCCCCTTCGCCGCCGCGTACACCGCCAGCAAGCACGGCCTCGTGGGGCTCACCCGCAGCAACGCCGTCGAGCTGGGCCGGGATGGGATACGTGTCAACGCCGTCTGTCCCAACCATATCACCACCGGCCTCGGACACTGGCAGAACAAGTTCTTCAGTAAGAAGCTCGGACTCGACTACTACACCTACCTCAGGGGCATCGTCGACCGCAACCCGCTCGGACGCACCGGCCTCACCGAGGACATCGCCAAGGCCGTCGCCTTCCTCAGCAGCGACCAGGCCGCCTATATCACCGGAGAGGCCATGAACGTCAGCGGTGGTGAGGAATACCATTGACCCCGCCGCCACGCGACAACCATGAAACTAGGGATCGACATAGGAGGCACTTTCACCGACCTGGTACTGCTCGACGAATCCGCCGGCAGCCTCCGTTTCGGGAAGACCCTCACGACCTATCCCGACCCCACACCCGGCATCGTGACGGGCGTGGAGGAGCTCATGCGGTTGCATAATGCATCCCTGTCTCAGGTGAAGACGCTCGTGCACGGCACCACCTGGGTCACCAACGCCGTGATCGAAAGGAAGGGCGCGCGGACGGCCCTCGTCACCAACCAGGGCTTCGAGGACATCCTCGAGATCGGCCGCGAGATGCGCTACGATATCTACGACCTGCTGATCGACATGCCCAAGCCCCTCGTACCACGACATCTTCGGTTGGGCGTGACCGGTAGAATCGACAGGACGGGCCGTGTCGTGGAGCCGCTCGACGAGCAGGGACTGGAAGAACTGGCCCGCCGGCTTCAGAAGGAGCAAGTGGCCTCCGTCGCCGTCTGTCTCCTGCATTCCTTCGCCAACCGCGAGCATGAGCGGCGAGTGGGGGAATTCCTGCAAAGCCGCCTGCCCCACCTGCAGGTGAGCCTCTCCTGCGAGACCATGCCCGAGATACGCGAGTACGAGCGCAGCTCCGCCGTGGCCATGAACGCCTATGTGCAGCCCCTCACCTCCAGATACCTGCTCGACCTGGAGCGCACGCTCTCCGGCATGGGCTTCCAGGGCATCATCCACATCATGGTGTCCAGCGGGCGACTGACGACCCTCGAGGGCGCCGCCCGCACACCCATCCAACTTCTGGAGAGCGGGCCCGCCGGCGGCACCATGGCGGCTGTCGCCATCAGCCGCGAGGCCGTGATGCCCGACCTGCTAGCCTTCGATATGGGTGGTACCACCGCGAAGGCCTCTCTAGTCCGAGGCCACGAGCCTGAGATCACACACCACTTCGAGGCGGCACGCGAACGCCGATTCAAGAAAGGGTCGGGCCTCCCCGTTCGCATCCCTGTCATCGACATGATCGAGATTGGCGCCGGCGGTGGAAGCATCGCCCGCGTCAACGCGCTCGGACTCCTCACGGTTGGACCCGACAGCGCCTCCTCCGTGCCGGGTCCTGCCTGTTACGGACGGGGCGGGACAGAGCCCACCGTCACGGACGCGGACCTACTCCTGGGATTCCTCGACCCGGACTTCTTCCTCGGGGGGACCATGCGGCTCGACCGGGCGGCAGCAGAGGCGGCCATGCGCACAAGCATTGCCGAGCCCCTCGGCATAAGCGTAGAAGAGGCCGCCTGGGGCATCCACCGCATCGTCAATGAGAACATGGCAAATGCGGCTCGCGTGCACATCCTTGAGAAAGGCCTCGATCCCCGCGGCTTCGGCATGCTAGCCTTCGGCGGTGCGGGACCCGTACACGCCTTCCAGGTCGCGAGGCTGATGCACGCGCCCCGACTCGTGATCCCGGCCGGAGCGGGCGTCCTCAGCGCCCTCGGCTTCCTCGTCAGCCCTGTCGCCAGCGAGGAGATCGCCAGCCACCTCTGCCGCATCGAAGTCGCCGACTGGGACCATGTGAACGAGATGCTCGCCGCCATGGAGCGGAAGGCCTCCGCCTTCGTGCAGGCCTCGGGCCTCGACGCATCCCAGCTCAGCGTCCGCCGCGTGGCCGACATGAGGTACAGCGGACAGGGACACGAGATCAACGTGCGCATCCCCTCGGGAACCCTCTCGCCCGACTCGGTTCCGGCCATCCTCGCCAACTTCACGGAGGAGTACCGCCTTCGGTACGGTCGCACCATCTCCGGCATTCCCGTGGAGGCGGTCACCTGGCGCGTACTGGTGAGTGGGCCCGTCCCCGATCACCAGGCCCGCGAACGCAGGTCGCAATCGGGCGGCCACGTCCTCAAAGGCACCCGCCCCGTTTGGTTCGGAGTTGGATGGTCGCAGGTGCCCGTTTACAACCGGTATGCCATCCCACCGGGGATGGAGCTGCCAGGGCCCTGCATCATCGAGGAGACGGAGTCCACCACCGTCGTCGGACCCGAGAGTCGACTCCGCAT
>RGVM01000239.1 GCA_010027295.1 Chitinophagia bacterium | reverse complement strand
AGGCCGGCCCTTTCATCAACCTCCCCCGATATTTCTCCGTGAGACGCTGCGAGCCGTGGCACCCGAGACGGTGCCACGGGGATGGCTGTTAGCCCCGCCATAGCTGGAGGCCGGCCTTTTCATCAACCTCCCCCGATATTTCTCCGTGAGACGCTGCGAGCCGTGGCACCCGAGACGGTGCCACGGGGATGGCTGTTAGCCCCGCCAGAGAGGTAAGCCGGCCTTTCCATCAACCTCGCCGACCTTTCTCCGTGAGACCCTGCGAGCCATGACATCGTCATCGATACCGCGTGGCACGTTCAACAGGTTCAGCGTGGCCCCATCGGTTCCGCGTGGCACCGCCTCGGGTGCCACGCCTGCGAGCTCGAGGCTGCCTTTACGGCAAGCCCTTCGCATCATTCTCCGTGAGACCCTGCGAGCCGTGGCACTACGCCTTCGGCGCATGCCACGGGGATGGCTGTTAGCCCCGCCAGAGCTGGAAGCCGGCCGTTTCATCACCTCCCAAAACCCTTCTCCGTGAGACCCTGCGAGCCGTGGCACTAAGCCTTCGCCGCATGCCACGGAGATACCTGTTGGCCCCGACAGCTGCTTTGACAACGTCATAGCCTTCACATGGTGCCAGTCATCTTTCCAGGCCCTCATCCTGCGTATCATTCGGCTTCCATGCACGGGAAATGATATGCCCTGCGGTTCAATACCCCTCCTCAGCACCGAGGCCGAATAATGCGAAGTCGTAGCGCACCGGGTCTTTCGCATCCATCCTACGGAGTTCTTCCGTGAGTTCTAGGGCCGCCTGCCAGTCGGTCTGGGTGCGTTGCAGGAGTCCGAAGCGGCGGGCCGTGCGGGCGACGTGGACGTCGATGGGGCAGACGAGCTGTACGGGGCGGATGCTTCGCCAGAGGCCGAAGTCCACCCCCTTCCGGTCTTTGCGGACCATCCAGCGCAGGTACATGTTGAGGCGTTTGCAGGTCGAGCCGCGTTCGGGCGTGGGGACGTGCTTGCGCGTCCGGTCGGGCGCATCGGGCAGGGAGAAGAAGTAGCGGTGGAAGCCGGCGAGGGCGCGCGTCGTATCGGTGTCGCCGCGTCGCATCCAGCAGGAGAATGCCGTTTCGAGCGAGGGGGTGCCGACGGCGGGCGCGGAGCCTGCGGGGCGGATGCGTCCCGTGTAATGGTGATGGAGGAAGGAGACGAAGTAGAGGAGGTCGGTGTCGTTGAACGTGCGGTGGCGGAAGCCGAGGAGGCGCTTCAGGTCGGACGGCTGGTGGCGGGTGACGAAGTCGAAGGGGGCGTCATCCATGCGGCGCAGCAGTTCATGGGATTTCGCGAGGATGGTGGTCCGATTGCCCCAGGCGAAGACGGCCGCGAAGAGTCCTGCGATCTCGACATCCTCGCGGCGGGAGAAGCGGTGGGGGATCGAGACCGGGTCGCGTTCGAGGAATGCGGGCCGGTTGTAGGCGTCCACGCGCCCGTCGAGGAAGGCCTTGAGGGAGGGGGCTGACGGCTCGGGAACGTCTGGTCGGGCGATGGCGGGTGTTTTAGCGCAGCCTTGACTGGAATTCCGAGATCGGCAGTCGGTGATGAGCCGGCGGAAGAGCTGGTCCTCCTTGACGCTCGTCCTGGCCTTGCCGCTATACTCGCTGACGAGCTTGATGGTGTATTTCAGCGGTGCGATGTCGGCCTGCTTGACGATGATGCGGGTGCGGATGGTGTTGTCCTTGAAGTTGTTGACATTCCAGGAGGTGCGGAGGTAGCCCGTCTCACGGTCCGACAGTTCGATATTGTCGAAGTAGTTCATCGTGATCTGGCTGAGGATCTTCCAGGCGTCCTGTTCGGGCTTGGAGGTCTCGATGGTGAAGTTGAGGTTTGCCTGGTCGCTCTGGACGGAGCTGGTGAAGGCCTCGTCGAGGGGGAGGATGATGTGGTCGGCCGGGGGCGGGGGCTGGACGTTGTCCTCGTTGCAGTAGTTCTTGCTGGTGGAGACGTAGCCCGACTTCTCGACGATGACTTCCACGCACTGGTTGTAGGGGATGCGGGCCCTGTACTCGCCGTTGCCCATGATGCGTCCGTCGACCTTGATGCTGGCGTCGGCCGGGGTGGTGCGGATGGATATCTGTCGGTCCTTGAGGACGATGTTGTCCGAGACCGGCGGCATCGGCTGTCCGTCCTTGGCGCAATACTGCTTCTCGACGGTCACGAAGCCGTCCTTCACGAACTCGACGGTCACGCAGGATTGGAGGGGGATGACGATCTCCGTGTTGCCTTCTCCGATGCGTTTGCCGTTGACGACGACGCCCACGTCTGCCGGCGTGGTCTTGACGAAGAGCGCACGGTCGGTGAGGTTGAGGAAGTCGTCCAACGGGGGGATGTCCATCCCCTGCCGGTTGAAATAGGTGCGTGTCTTGGTATAGAAGCCTGACTTACGGACTTCCACGGTCGTCGAATTGTCCTTGCGGACCTCCACGGTGGCGATGTTGCTGCCCTGGTCGACCCCGTTGATGAAGATCCGCGCGTCATAGGGTTGTGCGGTGACCTTGACGAGCCTGTCTTCGAGGGAGATGCGGTCTTCCTTGGGGAGGTCGACGTTCTTGGCGTTGACGTAGGTCTTTTGGACGGGTTTGTAGCCCTCGAGTCTGACGACGATCTTGGTAGGCACGTCCTTGTCGACGCGCACGACGGCGTTGCCGATGCCGAGGAGTTTCTCCTTCCCATCGGATCCGATCTCGAAGATCGAGGCCTGGGCGGGGCTGACGCTGAGGGTGATCTTCTTGTCGGCCAGGGCTGTAAGTGAGATAAGGGAGAGGAGGGCCGGGAGGGAGTTGCGGAGGATGCGGGATGCACGTGACATGTGGAAGGCTTTTCGTGAATGCTTGCGGCAATACAACGAAAATAAAGACATACCCGATATATGGGAGGGCTTCTTCCTTTTGAGAGGTTTCCGAGGCGACCCTCAGGAGACCACGGGGAATCCTTTTCCGAGCCAGTCGTTCATGCTGCCGGCGTAGTTGAGGAGGTTTTGGTATCCTGCCCGGGCCAGGAGGGAGTGGCCGATGGTGGCCCGGTCGCCGCCCTGGCATAGCAGCACCACCCTCCCGTCGCGACGGACCCGGTCGAGGTGTCGGGGCAGGGTGCCGACGAAGACGTGGTCGGCGCCGGCGATATGGCCCGACTTGTATTCCGTCGTCCCCCTCAGGTCGACGACCTGTACATCGGGTTGCCCGACCAGTTGCCTGACCTGGTCGGCGTCGATGACTTCGACCGTTGCGAGTCGGCCGCCGTTGGCGACGTATTCGGAGGGGGAGGGGAGGTAGCCGAGTATATCGTCGAGGCCGATGCGCATGAGCTTCCGGGTCAGGTCGTCATGTGTCGACTCGTCTGCCAGGAGCATGAAGGGCTTGCCGTAGTCGAGGTACCAGCCGGCCCAGGTGGCGAAGGCGTTGTTCCCCTGGATGTTGAGGCTTCCGGGTATATGCCCCTTGGCGAACTCCGCCTTGGGCCTGGTGTCGATGAGCACCATGCCGGCCGCCATCGCGGCCTCGACTTCAGCGAGGGGGAGTCGTCGGAGGGCGGGGACGGCGGTGAGCAGGGGCCTGTCGACCTTGTTGAGCCGCTTCATCATGGCGAAGTAGCGGGGCGGTTCGGGCTGGTCCTCGAGGAGGTAGCTGACGAAGCCGGCCTCGTCCTGCGGGAAGCGGAAGGCCCAGTTGCGGATCTTCTCATAGCCTACGGTGGAGCTAGGCACAGCCCCGAGGGCTTTTCCGCAGGCCGAGCCGGCGCCATGTCCCGGCCATACCTGGATATGGTCGGGCAGGGCGGCGAAACGGGCGATGGAGCGATACATGGTATGTGCGCCCGCCTCCTGGGTCCCTTTGATGCCGGCGGCCTTCTCGAGGAGGTCGGGCCTGCCGATGTCGCCGACGAAGACGAAGTCGCCCGTGAACAGCATCACGGGCTCGGGGCTCGCGGGGTTGTCGGTCAGGAGGAAGCTGATGCTCTCGGGGGTATGTCCGGGCGTGTGGAGCACTTCGAAGGTGATGTTGCCCACGTTGAGGGTGTCGCCGTCACGCAGGCCGACATGCTCGAATTCGTACTCCCAGTCGGGACCGCCCTCATCCGAGAGGTAGAGTGCCGCGCCTGTCAGGGCGGCCAGCTCCCGCGCACCCGACAGGAAGTCGGCATGGATATGCGTTTCCATGACATGCGTGATGCGGAAGCCGTTCTGGCGGGCCACTTCGAGGTAGGTGTCCACATCGCGCTTCGGGTCGATCACGGCGGCCAAGCCCGCCTTCTGGCAGCCGATCACATAGGATGCCTGGGCCAGCGACCTGTCGTATACGTGCTGAAAGAACATGGAATGGATTTGCAGCCTGGGAATGACTGCAAAGTAGCGACACGCGTCCATTTCCGAGGGTGATAATTGTCACAGTTGTATCCGTAGTGTCGGATTCCCTATCTTCAGTGGACAACAACCACAATGAGATGAGAAACCGTATCACCCTGGCCCTGCTTACCATCATTGTCTTCCTCGTCATCACGGAATCCTTCCGGGAGCAGGACTCGCCCGCCCCGGCACAGTCTGGTGCACCGATCATTGGACGATGGGATCTCACGGTAGATATGGGTTACAAGGTGGCTCCTTCCTGGCTGGAGGTTAAGCTCTCCGGCATCAAGACTCTGGTAGGTTACTTCGTCGCCGACGGGGGCAGTGCAAGGCCCATCTCCAAGGTGAACTGGAAGGATGGGAAAGTGAGTTTCAGCATCCCTCCGCAATGGGATGCGACGGATCGTGACATGGTCTTCGAAGGTGAGCTGAAGGACGGTCGCCTCACCGGTACGATCTTCAGCAGCAAGGGAGAGAAGCATACGTTCACCGGCGAGCGGGCCCCGCTGCTGAAGCGGGAGAAGGCCCCCCAGTGGGGTGAGCCCGTGGCCTTGTTCAACGGCAAGGACACCAAGGGCTGGCATGCCGACCGTCCTGGCAACCAGTGGGTGGCCGAGAACGGGGTGCTGAAGAGTCCCAAGTCCGGCGCCAACATCATCACGGA
>RGVM01000238.1 GCA_010027295.1 Chitinophagia bacterium | reverse complement strand
GCCTCCGAGGGGAAGTCGGCCAGCGACTACATACCCTTCCTCAGGACCGATGCGCTCAAGGGCCGGCGCATCGGCTTCGAGAAGCGGCACCTCTCCGGCAGCCATCTCGTCGTGCCCCACTACGAGAAGGCCATTGCCGACCTGCGGACCCTGGGGGCCGAACTCGTCGAGGTGGAACTGCTCAAGTCTATGGCCACCCACGGCGCGGGAGAGCTCAACGTGCTCAGCTACGAGTTCAAAGCGGGTGTCGACGCCTACCTCGCCAAGGCCAACGCGCCGGCGAAGTCGCTCGCCGACGTCATCCGCTACAACACCACTCATGCCGACACGGTCATGCCCTGGTTCCGTCAGGAGCTGCTGGAGTCCTGCCAGGCCAAGGGTGGTCTTGACAGCATCGAGTACCGCGAGGCCCTGCAGAAGTCGACTGGCGCCGCGGCCACCATCGAGTCGCTGATGCGTGCGCAGCGCCTCGACGCCATCATCGGTGTCAGCAGCGGTCCCGCCGGCTTCACCGACCTCCTCAGCGGCAGCTATGGCACGGGCTTCTCCTTCTCGCAGCCCGCCGCCATGGCCGGCTTCCCGCATGTGACGGTGCCGATGGGCTTCGTATCGGAACTGCCCGTAGGTCTGTCCTTCGTGGGACTCGCCTGGCAGGAGGGCCCGCTGCTGGGCATGGCCCATGCCTACGAGCAGGCCACCAACCATATCCGGCAGCCGAGGTTCCTGAAGGACTGACCCTGGCGGACGCCGGGCCGACACTTTGGCATCGGCATCTTTGCGATGCCTGACGAACTTCGTTTCTTTGCGTCCGCATGCCATCCCACACCGTCTCCTTCGAGAACACCGAGAACGCATTCGCCTACAAGGATGGGAAGTCGCTCCGCCGCGCGCACCTGCTCTTCCGTGCCATGAGCCATCCGGCCCTGGTGTCGGTCGGTATACGGGTGACCACCTGGGCCATGCGCATAGGCCTCCCCATCGAGGGCATCATCCGCACCACCATCTTCCGACAGTTCGTGGGCGGCGAGACGCTGGCGCAGACGGCGCCCGTTGCGGCCATGCTGGGTAGCCACGGCGTACAGGTCATCCTCGACTACGGCGTCGAGGGCGGCGGGGGCTCCGAAGAGGCCTGCGAACAGGCCTGTCGAGAGTTCCTCCGCGTGGTCGAGTATGCCGCCACGCAGCCCAACATCCCCTTCATCAGCATCAAGGTCACCGGCATCGCCCGCTTCGGGCTGCTGGAGAAGCTCGACCGCTCGGTGGAGGCCCATGCAGGCCCGCTGATGCGGCGCTACGAGGCCGCACTGGCCTCGCTGACTGACGCGGAGTGCACCGAGTGGGGACGGGTGGAGGAGCGCCTCTCGCGCATCTGCGCCACGGCCGCCGACAAGGGCGTGGGCGTGCTGGTGGACGCGGAGGAGACATGGATACAGGACCCCATCGACGTGCTGACCATGCTGATGATGGACCGCTTCAACCGGGGGCGCGCCGTCGTCTTCAATACGGCGCAGCTGTACCGGCACGACAGGCTCTCCTTCGTCCGCGACTCTGTCGAGGCCGCCGAACAGCGCGGATTCCTGCTCGGCATCAAGCTGGTCAGGGGCGCCTACATGGAGAAGGAGCGGGCCCGCGCGGCGGAACTGGGACATCCATCTCCCATCCAGCCCGACAAGGCGGCCACCGACCGCGACTTCGACGAGGCCCTCCGCCACTGCATCGGCCATGTGGACAATGTGTCCGTCATCGTCGCCTCGCATAACGAAGAGAGCAACCTGCTGGCGGTATCGCTCCTCGGTGAGCGGGGACTCGCCTACGACCATCCCCACGTGCATTTCTCGCAGCTCTACGGCATGAGCGACAACATCACGTTCAACCTCGCCAAGGCGGGCTGCCGCGTAAGTAAGTACCTGCCCTTCGGTCCCATCCGCGATGTGGTGCCATACCTGATGCGGCGCGCACAGGAGAACACCTCCGTGGCCGGTCAGACAGGCAGGGAGCTCAGCCTCATCCGCAGGGAGCTGGCGCGACGTCGATTGAAAAAATAAAAGTTGAGGACGGGCTGTGGAAGACGCAGACCGTCTGCATGCAGCACGTCAGCCGGCGAGGTAGGTGGCTCCCTCGCGGCAGACCTCCACTTGCGGGAACTCCGCAGAGGCTTCCTCACGAAAGACGTCCAGTTCCTCGTACCGGCTGCTGAAATGGCCCAGTAAGAGCCTGCCGGCCCCGGCCAGACGGGCGATGCGGGCCGCCTGCAGGGCGGTGGAATGGTGACGGGCGGCGGCCTTCTGACGCTGGTCGTCGAGGTATGTCGCCTCGTGGTAGACAAGGTCCACACCCTGCACATGGTAGGCGATCGGCTCGTGGTACAAGGTGTCGGCGCAGTAGGCATAGGACCGCGCCCTGGGGCCGGGCCTCGTCAACAGCTCGTTGGCGATGCGATGGCCCGAGGAGTCGATGAAGTCCTCACCCGCCTTCAGGCTTGGGAAGAACTCCGGGGGCACGCCGGCCTCGAAGGCCTTGTCCGGATCGACCTTCCGGGGTTTCGCCTGCTCCCGGAAAAGGAAGCCCCAGCAAGGGATTCCATGACGGACGCGGAAAGCACTGACCGTGATCCGGGTGTCCTGGAAGAGGATGCCGGCCTCTGCCAGCGGGTGAAAGTGCAGGGGGAAGGCGAAGTCGGAGGCCGCCGCTTCCATCTGAAGGTCCAGGATGGGCTGCAGTTCGGGGGGCGCGTAAAGGTGGAGGGGTTCTGTACGACCGGAGAGGTTGTAGCTGTTCAGCAGTCCGATCAGGCCGTAGTAGTGGTCGCCGTGGAGGTGGGAGATGAAAATATGTCCGATGCGGCTCCGCCGGATCTTGTATCGAATCATCTGAATCTGCGTCCCCTCGCCACAATCGACAAGGAACAGCCGCTCGCCATCCGTCACGACCTGGGCCGTGGGGTGACGTTCGTGCATCGGCAGGGCGGAGTTATTGCCCAGTATGGTGACGGCCAGCATGCGGAATGCCTCAGATTGGGTCCAAAGAGTTCTGTATCGGAAACGGGAGGACACATATTGCGATGCCCCTGGCATTTTCGACGAAGGACTGCGAAAAGGCGACGGATGGTGACGCAGGATGCCATGGATGATCAACCCAGCAACTCTCGCTCGATCTCCTCCATCTGCACGATGTCCCAGGCTTCGCTCTCCGTCGGTGTTTGGTTGAGGAGCTCCAAGACCCCCAGTCCGTCCAGGGCAGCCTCTACGTCATTCTGGAGACAACAGATGACGAAGGACCGCTGCATCTCGTAGGATTTCTGTTGTTCCTGCGCCATCATCGAACCTATGGCCGGGTCGATGGTTGAAACCAGTGACAGGTCCAGTATGAGGTTGCCCGATCCGGATGTCCTCCGCTCGTCGATCAGTGCGGAAAGTTCGCCTGACATATTGGCTGAAAGATCGGCGTCCTGGGGCCTGATAACCTCGAAACGCTCTTTGGTATCGATTTTGACATTCACGGGATAGGTATTTGAACCCGGCAATGGCCGGCAGGATGCAAGGTGCAAATGTTCTGCCAAACTCCATAGCCGGAGACGGGCACCTATCGCTTCTGAAAATTATTCTGTAACATTGTATCGGGCCACAAAACCCTAAAATCCGAACCGAATGGATAACAATTTCTCAGCCCAGGTGAAGGAGGTTATCTCCTACAGCAGAGAGGAGGCGTTGAGACTGGGCAACGACTTCATCGGTACCGAGCATCTGCTGCTGGGTGTCATCCGGGAGGGCGACAACACGGCAGTCAAGATCCTGAAGAACATGAACGTCGACCTGCAGGAGCTGCGCAAGGAGGTCGAGATGGCGGTGAAGGACAGGACGGGCAAGAACATCGCCAACATCAACAACCTGCCGCTTACCAAACAGGCGGAGAAGGTGATTCGCATCACCGTACTGGAGGCGAAGGCGCTGAAGAGTCCGACCGTGGAGACGGAGCACCTCATGCTTTCCATCCTCAAGAATAAGGAGAATATCGCTACTCAGATCCTCAACCAGTTCGAAGTGGATTACGACATGTTCCGCAACGAACTCGGCCTGGTGAAGAGTAACGAGACACGCAGCGAGTACACGGATGACAATGAAGACGACTTCGACGAGGAGAAAAAGGGTTATCAGCAGCGCTCCAAGCAGTCGGCTTCCACGGCCACCAAGAGCAAGACGCCCGTCCTTGACAACTTCGGTCGCGACATCACCAAGCTCGCCGAGAACGGCTCCCTAGACCCCATCGTGGGCCGCGAGGAGGAGATCGAGCGCGTCTCCCAGATTCTGTCGCGACGCAAGAAGAACAACCCCATCCTCATCGGCGAGCCCGGCGTGGGCAAGACCGCCATTGTGGAAGGCCTCGCCCTGCGCATCGTGCAGCGGAAGGTGTCACGCGTGCTCTTCGACAAGCGCGTCGTGTCGCTCGACCTCGCCGCGTTGGTGGCCGGCACCAAGTACCGCGGCCAGTTCGAGGAGCGCATGAAGGCCATCATGAACGAACTCGAGAAGAACCGAGACGTCATCCTCTTCATCGACGAGATACACACCATCGTAGGCGCAGGCGGCGCCAGCGGGTCCCTCGACGCCTCCAACATCTTCAAGCCGGCACTCGCCCGCGGAGAACTCCAGTGCATCGGTGCCTCCACGCTCGATGAGTACCGCATGTATATCGAGAAGGACGGTGCGCTTGACCGTCGCTTCCAGAAGGTCATGGTGGACCCGCCCAGCGTGGACGAGACCATCACCATCCTGCGGAACATCCGCTCCAAGTATGAGGACTACCACAACGTCACCTACTCCGACGAGGCCATCGACGCATGCGTCAAGCTGAGCGACAGGTATGTCACTGACAGGCTCCTGCCCGACAAGGCCATCGACGTCATGGACGAGGTCGGTGCCCGCGTGCACCTCAAGAACATCAACGTACCCGAATACATCCTCGAGCTCGAGAAGAAGATCGAGGCCATCAAGCTCGAGAAGAACAAGGTCGTCAAGAGCCAGCGCTTCGAAGAGGCCGCCTCGCTGCGCG
>RGVM01000237.1 GCA_010027295.1 Chitinophagia bacterium | reverse complement strand
CCCCACCGCCATACATGGATCGACAACCTCCTAATGGGGAGTGAGACGAGGCGGATCGCCGGCGTGGAAGATATCGCCCTGCTTGCCCTTCCGGAGAAATGAACGGGCAGGGTATCTTAGACGATCTCAGTCTTGATGCATGTACAAAGGGATGCGCCTGGCCATCCATACGGATGGGGGAAAAATCAACGGCTCCTCTCGGAAGAGGCGGAGGACCGCGACCCCCGGCTGCGCGACATGAGTTTCGGCACCAATGTGTCGAATGCGGCCTGCTGCCCTGGGGTACAGACCTTGCGCAGCTCCCTGAAATGCTGGAACATCCGCTGATCCGACTGGCGTGTCAACTCGGCGATGCGTGCGGTGAGGAGGTTGACGACGCTGTCATCCACGGAAGGGTCGCCCATCAGGGAGAAGAGGCTGTCCTTGGTCTTGCGGCTCTCCGCCCACAACGGACGCATCTCACGCATGAAGGAATCCTTGCGGGCACGGAATATCGACTCCTGCTCGGGATTCAATCTCAACTCCCGATAGAACCAGTCCGAACTCGACTTCCTCTCGCCACCGATGGGGTTGCGGGAGAAATAGTGGTAGCCGATGAGCGCCAGGTTGGCGGCCAGCAGGATGGTCACCAGCACGAGTAGCCATCGGGTATGGAGGATACGGCTCATGGAGTGTCGTCGGATAGGGGTTCGTAGGTGGCGGTGAGATGTGCGCCGTAGTCCTGAGCCATCGCCATCCCGTACTCATCGGAAGCGGACGGAGGGGCCTCGGAGCCGGAATAAATGACATAGGCGTTGAGCAGGATCAGCAGCATGCTCATGGAGAGGGCCACGGCCGGACGGGCCAGGAAATACATGGCTTTCGACCAGCCGCCCGACTGCTCGCGCTGCATCCGGGCCATGATGCGCGTATGGAGGAAGGGGGCGGGCATGGCGCGCTCCATTCCATCGAGGCTCTCGAGGATGGCGTCTATCCGTTCAGGGGTTCTTCGCTCCATGGCATCGGGCTTTACATGAGTATAGATGCCGAATCTCGGACAAAATTGCGGCATTATCCATCTGAAAAGGGGTTTTCCAGTGTTTTCCTGAGGTTGAGGCGGGCACGGTGCAGCAGGGATTCCACGGCAGATAAGGACGTATCCATCACATCAGCGACCTCCTGGTAGCTCAATCCCTCCATTTTATGCAGGGTGAAGGCGATCCGCTGGTTCTCGGGAAGGCCCGCCACCGCCTTGAAGAGGATGCGGGCGTTCTCGCGCCGGTCGAGGCGCACGCCCGGATGCTCGAAATCGGGCAGGTCGGCCAAAGGCTCGTTGGAATCGCCGAAAAGACTCAGGACAAAGGCAAAGCGCTTCTTCCGGCGCTTCTTCCGCAGGAACTCCAGCGACGAGGTCACGGCGATGCGGTATAGCCAGGTGGAGAGGGCGGACTCCCCCTTGAAATTGCCGATCGACTCGAACACCTTCAGGAAGACCTCCTGGGTCACATCCTCGGCATCCTCGGCGTTCTGCAGGAATCCCAGCACGGTGTTGTACACCATGCCCTGACGGGCCTCCACGAGCTCGCGGAAAGCGGCATCGTCCCCATCCTTCAAGGACCGTATCAGCTCTTGTTCCTCCAATGCCTGCCCGTTCTCCGTGTCTGAATGCGACTGTCGTACCCATCAAAGATAGAACTTGGGACATGACAAAGCCGCAAGCGCCTGGCCGCTGTTCCGCGCATGCGTCCCCTTGTAAATCATTAGGTTTGCAGAAACCTACGACATGCAAGTAGCCTGGCAGGGAGTGTATCCCGCAATGCTCACCCCTTTTGCAAGCGATGACACGGTCGACCTCGCCCTCTTCGACAGGAACACCGATGCGATGCTGGAGGCGGGTGTCGACGGACTGATCCTGGCCGGCAGCCTCGGAGAGGCGAGCACCCTTACGACGGAGGAGAAACGCTCGCTCGTCACACGCACCCTGTCGCGCACGGCGGGTCGCGTGCCCGTGATCCTCAACATCGCCGAGGCGTCCACGCGCGCGGCCGTCGAACAGGCCCGGCTAGCGGAGTCCTGGGGCGCCCACGGCCTCATGCTCTTGCCACCCATGCGCTACCGCAGCGACGACCGCGAGACGGTCAGCCACTTCCAGGCCGTCGCCGCGGCGACCCGCCTGCCGATCATGATCTCAACAACCCTGTCGACTACGGCATCCGCATCACCGTCGACATGTTCGCCGAACTGGTACGACATGAGAATATAACGGCGGTGAAAGAGTCCACCCGCGATGTCACCAACGTCACCCGCCTCCGCAACCGCTTCGGTGACAGGCTGCGCATCCTCTGCGGTGTCGACACCCTGGCGCTCGAGGAGCTGCTCCTCGGTGCCGACGGATGGGTGGCAGGCCTGGTGGACGCCTTCCCGCGGGAGACGGTCGCCATCTACCGACTCGCCAGGGCCGGACGCATCGCCGAGGCCGTCGCCATCTACCGATGGTTCATGCCGCTGCTGGAACTCGACATCCATCCGAAACTCGTACAGTACATCAAGCTGGCCGCCGCGGAGACGGGCATCGGCTCGGAACATGTCCGCGCCCCACGCCTGACGCTGGAGGGCGCCGAGCGGGACAGCATCCTCTCCGTCATCCGAGAGGGCATCCGCACCCGGCCCGCACTCCCCGACTACCTGCACCTCTGAGCCGGTCAGCCCATCGGAAGCCCAGCCTCGCTCCCGTGCGAGGCCCGGTCCGTCTGTACGATACGCATCGCCCCGAACACTGAAAACAAGCCGTTTCCATGAGCGCACATTTCGAAGACACTGCATTGGAAGACATCGACGAGCTGATGCGGAGGTCCATGAAGGCCTTCGAAGCCTATGCCCGGCAGCCGCTGTCG
The DNA here is from genome assembly GCA_010027295.1 of Chitinophagia bacterium. GTDB lineage: Bacteria > Bacteroidota > Bacteroidia > Chitinophagales > Chitinophagaceae > Pollutibacter. The sequence goes on along the minus strand of RGVM01000237.1, from coordinate 2,190 downwards.
GTGCGCGGCCGGCTGATGCGCGCCATCGCCTCGGAACTTGACGCCTGCGGCGACGCCCTCATCCATACGGCCATGCGGGAGACGAACCTGCCGGAGGCCCGACTGCGGGGCGAGCGCGGACGGACCATCTTCCAGCTGAACTCCTACGCCGACGCTTGTGAACGCGGCGACTGGCTGGAAGTCCGGATCGACAGGGCCGACCCCGCCAAGACGCCCCCGAAGCCCGACATACGCAAGATGCTCGTCCCGATCGGACCGGTACTGGTCTACGGCGCCAGCAACTTCCCCTTCGCCTATTCGACGGCAGGGGGTGATACGGCCTGTGCACTGGCCGCCGGCTGCTCCGTCGTGGTCAAGGCGCATCCCGCCCACCCCGAAACCTCGGAGACCGTGGCGGAAGCCATCCGAAAGGCCATCGCCGCCTGCGGACTGCCCGAAGACCTCTTCCTGCACGTTCACGCCACCGCCATCGAAACGGGCAAGGCACTGGTGACACACCCCTGTACCAAGGCGGTCGGCTTCACCGGATCGCATCTGGCCGGCCGAACGATCTTCGACTGGGCGGCCGCCCGACCTGAACCCATACCCGTCTTCGCAGAGATGGGCAGCGTCAACCCCGTTTTCCTCCTCCCCGCCAAGCTGGAGGCCGAAGCCGAAACCATCGCCCGGATGTATGCAGGCTCCATCACCCTCGGCGTGGGCCAGTTCTGCACCAATCCAGGCATCATCTTCGGCCCGGAAGGCCCCGGACTCGACAGGTTCCTGCAGACGATCGCCGAGGCTTTCAGCGAGATGCCCGGTCAACAGATGCTGCACCGCGGCATCGCGGAAGGTTACACGGCACGCAAGGCCAGGGCGCTTTCCCAGACGGGCGTCACCCCCGTCGCATCCGGCCGGACCTCCGGTGATTTGCTTGCCGGCGTGCCGGCCATCGCCACGGTCGACGCCCGCAGTTTCCTCGAGAATCCCACCCTGCACCAAGAAGTCTTCGGCCCATTCTCGCTGGTCGTGCGCTGCCGCGACGTGCATGAGATGACCGAGGCCTGCCGATCGATGGAGGGTCAGCTCACAACCACCCTCATGGGTACAGAGGACGAGCTGGCGCATCACCCCGAACTCCTGTCGGCCGCCGCCTCGCGCTGCGGCAGGATCATCCTCAACGGCGTGCCGACGGGCGTCGAAGTATGCCTCTCGATGCAGCACGGCGGGCCATACCCCGCATGCACCGACAGCCGCTTCACCTCCGTGGGCGCAGATGGGATCAAAAGGTTCGCCCGGCCCCAGGCCTATCAGAACTGGCCGGATGGGCTGCTGCCGGAAGCACTCAAGGACGGCAACCCCCTGGTACTGCTGCGCACCGTAGACGACAGGTCCACGCGCGAGGCCGTCATCCGCTGACGGGGCGTTTCAAGGATGAACGTCCCGGCTGCAGCCATCGCATCCATGGCGGGATCTCGAAAATCATCGCAGGGGATGCCTAAGATGGGGAAGGGATGAAGATGCAAGTCATCCACCCCGCGGATGGTGCGCCCAAGCGGGCCCCTAGGCGCCCATCACCGACGGACCCGACAGGGCGTCCTCACGGGCATGCATAACCGAAAAGATGGTGGCGCCCGCGGCGGAGACCAGTAGGTAGCCTGCCACCAGCAAGCCCGCCCCGGGCAGGAATGAAGAGGCGCCGAACCAGTCGCCCTGCTGCGTGTGGAGCAGATAGAATCCCAGCGACAATTTGATCAGTTCCGGGACGATGGCATAGCGGTTCCTGTCCATCAGATCCGTGGAAGCGTATACGGAGAGCATGAAGAAGGCGGTCGTGAGCATTCCCCAGGAGCTTGTCGATTGCGACGAGGATTCGCTGCTTAAAATCTTGGAAGAGAAGTACAACTACAAGCCCACCGCAGCGTTGGAGGCAATGCGCTCTAACTTCTGGATTGAGCACGACCGGGTATCGAGCACGAGGAATGAAGTGCTCAACATGGGAAGCATCTATCTCGGGGTGGTGAGTAGACAGTATTTCATTCGGATTATAGATAGCTCGCCTCATGTGCTTGCGTACATTCTTTGTAGGCCACCGGAGTATGAGGCCGTGATGAAGGGGCTCCTTAATCTTTCGACTCGGAGGATTAGGGACGTGCTTAATCTTCCGCTTCAAAAGGCCGATGGGAGCATTCAAGACCCTAAGATTATCGA
>RGVM01000236.1 GCA_010027295.1 Chitinophagia bacterium | reverse complement strand
CTCGATGTCGTTCGGGTTGAGGTAGTTCAGCGTGTTGGAGGGCACCGTGACGCCGTCCAACACGATCAGCGCCGTGTTGTCACCCGTGATCGAGCGATTGCCCCGGAGGACGATGCGCGGCGACGAGTTCACCGCGTTGGACGTGTTGTAGACCGTCAGACCGGCCACTTTGCCGGCCAGCGCCTGACCCAGCCGCGGAGACTGGCCCACCGTGATCTGGTCGGCCTTCACCGTGGTGTTGGCATAACCCATCTCCTTCGGGCGACGCTTGATGCCCAGGGCCGTGACCACCACTTCGGAGAGCTCACCCCCCTGGACGGTCAAACCCACATTCATGAACTGTGCCGTGGCGGCAACCTCCAGGGGTTGATGCCCTACGGCCGTTACGACGAGCACGGCGTTCGCCTTGACACTGATGGTGAACATGCCGTTCAAATCCGCCTTCACGGAGTTCGATGTCCCCCGCTCCTGGACGGTCGCGTCGGAAACGGCCCCCTTGTCGTCGGATACCCTTCCCCTGACCTGGATCGTCTGCGCAAACAGCGTCGCGCAGAAAAGCAATCCAGTCGCCAATAATGTGGCCACTCTTTTCATTTTGGTGCGTTTTAAGTACTCTAAAAGTAAGGCCGCTTTAACAAAAGCTTATCAATCCGAGGAAAAAAATATTCTTTTTTTGAATATTATATTGCAAATCATTGATTTACGTAACTTATTATACAATATATATACTCGAAGAATGAATATTGTAGAAGTATTACAACTTATCCCCTCCATGCATAAAACAAAAAATTGAGATATGGATTCCGGTAGACGAGAGAGTCTGGCGACCAAGGTTGCCGTCACTCAGGTTGGCGTGCGGCGGACGGGAAGGCCGCCGGCATTAAGGTAGTCCTGACACCCTACCTTTGCGGTGGGTTTTGAAAGTCGACTCTGTCGACACATGAAGTACAACAGGACGAGAGCCCTGAGGGGCCTGCGGACGCCCATCACAGGCCGGCCCTCATCACCTGCGACGAGAACGGCCTCATCCAAAAACCGGGTATGGAAACGCGGAAAGGAAAGACACTCGTGCTGGGGGCATCCACCAACCCCGAGAGGTATAGCCACATGGCTGTGCTGATGCTGCGCAGACATGGCTACGACGTGGTGGCCGTGGGCCCGAAGCCCCCGAGATGCCTTCCGATGAATCGGTGGACACCGTCACCCTGTATCTCAATCCGACCCATCAGGCCTCATATGCCGACCGCATCCTGAGTCTCCATCCCCGCAGGATCGTCTTCAACCCGGGCACGGAGAATCCCGAACTGGAAGACCTGGCCTCCCAAAAAGGGATACAGGCCCAAAGGGCCTGCACACTGGTGCTGCTAAGCACCGGACAGTATTGATGGTTGGAGCTTCTCTGTGCCGGAGTATCCCGGTGGCCGTCACCAGGGCTTTTCGAAGGAAGCCTTGTCCATCTTGCCGGTATGGTCCTTGAACAGGCTGGGCGCCGTGTTCTTAAGATCCAAGGGGTTGGCTTTCCCGAAGACGCGGGAGAGGACGGCGATGGGCGTCAGGAAGAGAAAGAATACCACCGACAGCAGGATGTTGGGGACGATGAGGCTCAGCACATGGGTGAGCTTCATCCATAGCCAATCGATCTTCTCTGCGAGGAAGCTGGAGGCAAGGCCTGCGATGCCCACGCCGAGCGCCGCAATCAGGGCCCAGTTCATGCGGGTGACGGTGTAAACGAGTACCATGCCCAGGGTGATCACCAGGATGGTGGTCTTTGGGTCTGACTGTATCTTCTTCTGTGTGCTCATGTCTGAGGGATGATCGTGTGAAAGGGATTGGGCTCCGGGTCAGTCCATCTTGAACTTCACCATCCATTTGTCCTTGTTCTCCCAATCGGGCTGTTCGGTCTTGCAATAGACGAAGTCACCGACGACGAGGTAGTCCATCTCCGTGCTCATGAAGCAGCGGTAGGAGTCGTAGGGTGTGCAGACGATGGGCTCTCCGCGGACGTTGAAGCTCGTATTGACGACCAGACCGTAGCCTGTCTGCCGTTCGAAGGCGCTGATGAGTTCGTGGTAGCGGGGGTTGGTCTCCTTGTGCACGGTCTGGATGCGTGCGGAGAAGTCGAGGTGGGTGACAGATTGGATGTCGCTCCGCTTGTAGTACAGCTTCTCCCAAAGGTCCATGTCGTGGTAGTTCGCGGGCAGTTCAGACCTGCGTGCCTCCAGCACGGGCGACACGACGAGCATGTAGGGGGAGTCTTCTTCGAGCAGGAAGTAGTCTCCCTTCTTCTCTGCGAGTACGGAGGGGGCGAAGGGGCGGAATCCCTCGCGGTATTTGATCTTGAGGTTGAGTTTCTTCTGCATGTCCGGGTTCCGGGCGTCGCCGAGAATACTGCGGTTGCCGAGGGCCCTGGGACCGAACTCCATGCGCCCCTGGTGCCAGCCCACGACGGCGCCTTCGGCCAGCCGGGCCGCGATGAACTCGCACAGGGCCGGGAAATCGTCATACTTCTTGAAGACCGCCTTTGCTTTCCGGTTCATGAGCATGATCTCCTTGTCGGAGTAGTCGGGGCCGAGATAGGATCCGGACATGGTGTCCCATCCACCTGGGTCCATCACACGCTCTTCGCCGAAATACATGGTACTGGCGGCGAGGGCTGCCCCGAGAGCACCGCCTGCGTCACCGGAAGCAGGCTGGAAATAGATATCTTTGAAGATCTTCTTGCGCAGTAGCTTTCCGTTGGCCACGCAGTTTAGGGCGACGCCCCCCGCCATGCAGAGGTAGTCGGCACCGGTGAGTCTCTTGGCCTCCTCAGCCATCTTGATGACGATCTCCTCCGTTACGATCTGTATGGCGAGGGCGAGGTTGCAGTGCCGCTGGTCGAGGTTGGCCTCGCCTTCGCGGCGCGGGAAGCCAAAGAGGGCCGCCCACTTGTCGTCGTGCACCATGCGGAGGCCCGTGGCGTAGTTGAAATACTCCTGGTTGAGCCAGATGGAGCCGTCCTCCTTGATATCGACGATATGCTTGCGGATGAGGTCTGCGAAGTCCTGTGTCTGCTTGGCCTGGGGGTTGCCATAGGGTGCGAGCCCCATGAGCTTGTACTCGCCGGAATTGACGGTGAAGCCCAGGTAGTAGGTGAAGGCGCTGTACAGGAGGCCCACGGAATGCGGGAAGACCATCTCCTTCAGGATCTTGATATCACCCTTGTCGCCCAGTCCAATGGAAGCGGTGCACCACTCGCCGACCCCGTCGATCGTGAGGATGGCTGCCCGCTCGTAGGGACAGGGGTGGAAGGCGCTTGCGGCGTGGGAGAGGTGATGCTCTGGGAAGAGCAGCTTGACTTTCTTCTTGTCATAGGGCCCTACCTCTTTCAGTCCGTCGTAGAGCAGCTTCTTAAGGAACATCTTCTCGTTGAGCCATACGGGGATGGACTTCAGGAAGGAGACGAGCCCCCTGGGGGCGAAAGCGTAATAGGTCTGGAGCAGACGCTCGAACTTGAGCAGCGGTTTGTCATAGAACACTACGGCGTCGAGCTCGTCGATGGTCAGACCGGCCTCATCAAGGCAGTATCGCACGGCGTTCACGGGGAAGTCGGGCGTGTGCTTGTCTCGGGTGAACCGCTCCTCCTGAGCGGCGGCGATGATCCGTCCTCCGACGGTGACGGCCGCTGCGGAGTCGTGGTAGAATGCTGAAATGCCTAGAATCTTCTTCATGGTTTCGATATCAGGGTGCTGAATCCCAGCCATAGTGCCTGAACGCAAAATCCTCATTCAGCCTTACCGGCCTTAGAGATTAGGAAAGCCGACGAGATAGTTCGGCATTTGCCATTCCCCTTGATGCGATGTCGCAGTCTGGAACTCTGACCTCACAAATAAATGAAGATTGGAACGATAATGCAATATGGCCCGGCAAGATTCGTGGACAGCCTTAGGAAACGGCCGCAGGATACCAGGTCCGAAGCCCTGTGCATATGGATTACGTATATTCAACAAACAAACCGGAAAGCCATGGAATCCGCCATCCCCGTCATTACGCCCGGTCCCCGACCCTGGAGGAGGTTCAACGGTGAGCCCATCGATCTTCCCATCCGGGACGCCGTAGAGGATGCCATCCGCCGGGAGGCCGCATCGGGAACCCGCCTCAAGGTCTGCATCGGAACCGACTCTCAGGTGCGCGCCGGCGATACGGAGTTCGCCACCGTCATCGTCTTCCTCAGGGAGGGCCGGGGCGGGTTCATGTTCCTGCACACGGAGAAGTCGACTGTTCCCTACTCGCTGCGGGAACGCATGCTGGTGGAAGTGTCCAAGAGCATAGAGATCGCCTACGAACTCTGTGGCCTCTTTACGGAATATGACGTGGCCATGGAAGTGCACGCCGACATAAATACGCATCCGAACTTCCGCAGCAACGAGGCGCTGCGCGAAGCGACAGGCTACATCCTGGGCATGGGCTTCGCCTTCAAGGCCAAACCCGAAGCCTTCGCCAGCAGCTGCTGTGCTGACAAGTTCGTGGGCTAGCCCTCGCGACGAAGGCTGCGGTATCGTTCATACCGCTGTGTGAACCAGAACAGGAAGAGGCCTGCGCCCACTACGCGCCGGAATAACTTCAGCCGCTCGCCGGACTCGTAGGCATCCCATGCCCCCCAGACGGACAACGCAAATCCCAATCCCGTCAATACCATCCAGAAAACGGTCCATCCCCGCTTTCGAACAATGGCCTTCGACTCTGCCTCGGACATACCCTTCTTTTACAAGTTCACCCCCTAGATGGAACGCTGGCGTAGATATGCCCCTCAACCCCGGCTGGCCGAATGCTCCGCATTCAATCTTTGAATGAATTCCAGGATAGGCTCCCGACCGGTGCCCTTCTCGGCACTGGTCACGAAATGGGGCGGCAGCTCTTCCCAACGAGCCCGCATGGCATCCAGGAAGGCCTGGACATGGCGGCTCACAACGCGCTGCGTCTCCTTGTCAGACTTGGTGAACACGAGGCAGAACGACACGCCCCATTCCCCCAGCCGGTTCACGAAGGCAAGGTCGGCCGCCTGTGGCGGATGCCGAGAGTCGAG
>RGVM01000235.1 GCA_010027295.1 Chitinophagia bacterium | reverse complement strand
GTATTATATTCATCTTGTTTGTATTTGAATTCATGTTCAGCTCAAGGCCTTCCGGTCTTCGGGGATTTCGCCCATATGCCCCCCTCCCCTCTCTCGAAGCGCACCTTCCCCGTCATCTCAAGCACCTTCAGCACCGTCTCCAGTCCGGTCTCCCCCGGGAACCTGGCATGGAAGCGTTCCCGTATGGCCTCGTCGTAGGCCAGGTTGACGTCGAAGGCGCGAGAGAGGGCCCTACAGACAGCTCCGATATCGTCGCCGCGGAATTCGATGATGCCGTCACGCCAGGCCATGACCCGTTCCATGTCGATGTTGTCGCGGACGCGCGGCGCATCCTGGCCTCTGATGAAGGACTGCTGCCCAGGTGTAAGCCGGGTCTCCCCACCAGGGGAGCGGAAGCGTACGGACCCTTCCACGAGCGTGGTGAGCAGTTCCGACTCGTCGGGATATGCCATGATGTCGAAATGCGTGCCGAGGACCTCCACCTCCGCCTCCCCGACCCGCACACGGAAAGGGCGGGCCTTCTCCCGGGCCACCTCAAAATAGGCTTGCCCCTTCACTTCGACCTCCCGGGACCCCGACGGGAAGGCCACTGGAAAACGCAGGCTGGAAGCGGCGTTCAGCCAGACACGACTGCCGTCGGAGAGCGTGATGCGGAAGCGTCCGCCCCTGGGTGTGGCAATCGTGTTGTACACGGTCGCCGCCTGGGGTGACTGGACATTGGCATACCGGATACCATCGCCACCCTTCACCGCATCGGCTGAAGCGTCCACCTCGACGACCCCGTCAACCATCGCATCGAGCAGCACCGTCGAGCCATCCGCACGCGTAAGGGTCACCCTGTCGACCGCCTCTAATCGGGGCACCTGCCGCGTACCCTCCGCCATCGGAGGGACCTTCTCCCCGGGTCGACGGGAATCGCGCCATAGCCACCATCCGCCAGCCACGATGCCGGCGAGCATGGCGGCGAGTGCCAGCCCCTTCCAGAGACGCCCCCTGACCGGATGTAACGGTAACGCATAACCGCTGATATCCGTCATCAGACGCTCCAGCAGACGTTCCTCAAGGGCTGCATCCCGACGCCCTGCATCCTTCGTACGCTCCCACTCCGACCGCAAGATCTCTGTCCAGCCATCCTCATGCCCGCCTTCGCGGAGGGTATCGAGCAGTTCGCGCAGACCCGGACGGTCAAGGCTCCCCTCCCGATAAGCGACCAACAGTTCTTTGAGTCTTTTCCTGTCCATACGGATGCCAGGACCACAGGGGCCCGTCAGTAAAGACACATGTCACAGGCGAGAGGACCACACCCGCGAAAAAAATTTCGAGCCGATAGGACATCCGAGCCCCTACCGGCGGCGGAACTGGCCCCGCAGCGACTGCAGGGCTCTTGCGAGGTGGTTACGTACGGTGTTTCGGGAGATGCCCATGGCCATGCCTATGTCGTTAACACCGAGTCCGGACTGGTGAGCGAGGCGGAAGGCGATACGTTGCTGTTGAGGTAGTCCGTTGACGGCCTCGTCGAGGAGGCTCAGCAGGTCCTTCTGCTGCAGTTGACGTTCGACGGTCATCCCGTCGTCCGGGACGCCTTCATATTGCATGTCCAGCCGCTCCATCCTGGCACAGCTCCTGCGCAGAACGTTTAGCACATGGTTCCTGACGGATATGAACAGATAGGAATCGAAGGAAGAGACATCACGGAGTCCCTCACGCTTCCTCCACATCCGGAGAAAGACCTCCTGCACGGCCTCCTCGGCGAGATGCTCCGACCTGAGCATCCGGCGTGAGGCTTCGAAGACCCTTCCCCAATGGCGGAGGAAGAGAATAGTGAAGGACTGCTGGTCGCCTTCCGACACGAGGCGTAGCAGCTCATGATCTGTCATGTGGCTGTAGACTGGCAAGGGTCGTCGATTTCGCGGCAAGGGTGACCGCTACCAAATATAAAGATCGGGGCGATATTTCCAACAGGGATTTTTTCAACCTGTGAGGGGGGGGCTTAGGGACGTCCTTCCCGGACGGGTCTGCATGGGCAATCATTGGCTGGGGGCACAGGCACTGGGAACCGCCTCCCAATCCATTGACACACGCGTTGGCCGTCATGGCTTTTCGCCACCACCTCCGGAGAAACGGGCCATCACAAGCGTCACAACGAGGCGGAGCACATAGAGTAACGCGAGGATGGAAAGGAAGGCCAGGATGCCGATCTGTACCAGGAAGATGCGTTCCACCCGGTTGGGGTTGAAGGCTTCCGTGGTCAGCGGTAGTGCGTCTATGACAGAAGGCGTGAGGGATGTCGAAATAAGAGTGAAGAGGAAGAGGAATCCCAGTTCGCGTGCGAGCACCTTCATGGCAGTGGGTTTCGTCCGTCAGGGCCTCTTGAACTGAAGCGACTTTGTGAGGCGGAATATGAGGTAACCGGCGCCGATACCGGTGAGGAATGCCGCCAGCAGTCCCATCCGCGTGTCGCCGAAGAAGCCCAGCCAGCTCAGCAAGGGCACCAGCAGTAGCGCGCTGGAGAGGATGAAAAGGAAGAAGTTAAAGGCTCCGTAGAAGACGGAATTGCGCACCCTCCAGTCGCTGAAGGCGATGAAGAAGGCGGCCACCACGGTGAAGGCGAAGGCGGCGGCGGCCGTGGCTATGAGGTCGCCATGCCGCAGGAAGAAGTCGCCGACGCGCACTGGATATCCGAGGTATGCCGTCACCGGGTCGCGCACCTGCAGCGTGTCGGTGGTGAACTTTTCGCGTACCTGCCGCCAGATCTCGTCATGCCCTGCATCGTAGCCCAGGGCCCATAGGCCGACCCCCTGGAATCCCCTTGAGAGAGCCAGGTCCATCTTCCGTCCCAGTGTAAAGTCGTCATCGAACCAGCATTCAATGGCGGACTTGTCCGGGAACTCCAGAAGGTAATAGTTTGTCATTGACACGGGGTCGAGGGAGGGTGTGAGGGTGAAACTCGTGTCGGACGGACGGTACAGCCTGCGTATCTCGCTGTAGGTCACCACCCGGTCAAAGCGGCTTACATAATTCCCCTGCGACTTATCGAGGGTGTCGCGCCATTGATGGCCATAGAGGGGTAGCGCGAGTACGGACATCTCCTTGTCTAGCCCCCGTTCCAGGTATTGCCTGACCGTCCTGTCGAGACAGGGACCACCATCCTCGGCCGGGAGCAAGGGGGCAACAGCGGCGGCTCCTTCCTCTCCTGCGTATCCGTACCCTTGGACGACCATGAGGTCGGCGGTCTGCTGCAGTTCCTGCAGTGCGAAAGCCCCTCCGGGATCGTCGGGGGGAAGGACGATGGACAGGTAGCATTCGCCCCTCGGCAGGGATTTCTCCAGCGACCCGTTCAGTTCGGAGACGAAGTCGTTGAATCGGGGCGCCAGGTCGGATGGCATGTCGGTAAAGGCCAGCTCGACTCCGTCGGCACCGCGGCTTCGAAGGAGGGATGCGATCGAGTCCGAGAGCGTCTTCCATGCAATGCGATTGGTAAGGAATCGCGCCGTCCTGTCGGGGCCTTCGCAGGTGATGGAGAGCAGCACCCTGCAGTCGTGGGCATGGGCCGAATCGACCAGTGCGATCGAACGCCAGGCTTCCATGTCCTCGGGGTTGAGGCAACCTCCCGTCTCGGGATCGATATTGTAAGAGAAGTAGGCGATGGTCGTCAGGAGCTGGAATGGTGCCTGCATCCAGTTGTCAGCCATCCAGGAAGGGTGCCAGCCGTAGACCTCGGCACCCAAACGGACCCGCCGTCTGGTGCTGTCGGTGGTCCAGAAGGTTGACTGCACACTGTCCCAGTGCATCCCTACCCGTTCCGGGCGCAGGGGGTTGAGTGTTGAATAGAGGTAGTTGTACCGGTTGATGAGGTTCTTCTGTGCCAATGGGGTGAGGCGGGATGAGTCGACTGCCGCCTTCTTGCCGCCCGTCAGGTTTCCGAACAGCCGTCCCGAGGTCCTTTCGAGGAAGGTGTACTCTGTCATGACGCGCCGGGTGCTGGTCTTCAGCGAAAGCAGTCGCGAGTAGCCCGAACCGCATCCTGTACAGCCGCTTATGAGGACCCATACGCCCACGCAGGCGATGACCGATGATATTAGGGAGGAGGGACGTGCTGTCACAGGATGGAGATCTTTATGTATTCCCGGCAAGTCTTCTCTTCAACCTCCCGTTCCTCCTCGCGGCTCTCGGCATAGATCCCGACGATGTCGACCTGTGTCCTGCAAGCATAGTACTTCGACAGGTTCTCCAGCTCGAGGCCGATGCTTAGGGGCGTGGACGCATCCTTGAGGGTGATGGAGCCGTAATTGGGCTTGAGGTCGGTGTATGCATATTCGGGGCCTGCGGAGCCGGTGGCAATCCGGCTCAGAGGGACTTCCCCGAAGCGAATGTCGAAGCGCAGTTCCCTGTGGGGGTCCACCGGCAGTCGCACCCTGTCCCGGTGCCGCATCTCACGGGTCAGGTAAAGTGCCAGGGGGGATGCCAGGGTGTCAGCTGCAGCGAGTGCGCGCCAGGACCCTATGCTGTTCGACTGGGTCCCGACCCAGTAGCCCCATGCCAGGTAACGGCGACCGGGTGTCATGGGGATGGACACGCTGACGGCCGGAAGGCGAGTGATATTCGCCCGCGGCGTGAGCAGGAGATACTGGCTGAAGAGGGTCTCCGGGAGGGTGTCCACCAAAATTACCTTCGTCTTGACGAGGTTGGAAAGTGTGTCGCACAGGTATCTCATGGACAGCTTGACGAGGGCGGGCCTCAAGGTGATCAGTAGCTTCCCCTTGGAGGGTATCGGAGACTTGTTGGTTAGGTTCACCGTGATGACGCCGTCGGCCTCCACGACGATGACGTTCGACACCACCTGCTTCTTCGTATTGCGGGCAGAGGTGAAGCGGACCTCCTTGCCTTCCAGCACATCTATCTCGTCGAAGCCCTTCCCTCTCAGGATGCTGTATTCGAGTTCCAAGGTATCACCCTTATGCACGGCGTACTCCAGGCTCTTGCTTCCGCCCAGTCGGGGCAGAGTGAAGACGAGATTGGCGATGACGCGGGGGCCATCATCGACGCCGGGGAAGTGTTTTACCAGGGGAAGATCGTCCTTCTCCATCTCGACGGAACGTTGCTCCTTGAGAACGGTGAAAAGGCTGTCG
>RGVM01000234.1 GCA_010027295.1 Chitinophagia bacterium | reverse complement strand
GTTCGCCGCGACCCTCGCGGTGAGCGGGTTCCGCCTGTCGAGCAGCCACTGTGCCAGGCCCAGCCTGTCCTTGCGGAAACGGGTCGTGTCGAAGGGCAGGATGGCCGATGGGAGCGACATGTCCACGGTGTCGGTGGGCTGGTCGTAGACGCCGCGACGAAGCACGCGTGTCACGCGCTTCAGGCTGCTGTCCCGCATCACCATCGCGATCACGGGAGAAGTGTCGGGCTTGTTGATGAACTTCAGTACGGACTTCACATCCTCCGTGGTGATCTTCATGTTGGGCGGGTCACCGGGCGAGGCGAGTCCGATATCGCCCACCAGCCCCTTCTCGTTGACCTGGTTGAAGAAGGCGAAAGTGCCGTAGTAGTCGCGTTGGGATACGGGGTCGTACTTGTGGTCGTGGCACTTGGCGCATTCCAGCGTGATGGCGAGGAAGGCTTTGCCGAAGGTGTTGGTGCGGTCGGTGACGTATTCGATGCGGTACTCCTCCTGGATCACGCCGCCCTCCTGGGTGATCTTGTGGTTGCGGTTGAAGCCCGTCGCCAGCATCATTTCGGGCGTGGGGTTCGGCAGCAGGTCGCCCGCCAGCTGCCAGAGCACGAATTTGCTGTAGCCATAGTTGCTGTTGAAGGCGTGTATGACCCAGTCACGCCATGGCCACATCGTCCGGAGGCCGTCGTCCTGATAGCCGTGGCTGTCGGCATAGCGGGCGAGGTCCAGCCAGGATAGCGCCATCTTCTCCCCGTAATGGGGGTTGGCCAGCAGCCTGTCGACCATCCGGCCGTAGGCGCCCGGCGCCTCGTCCTTCAGGAATGCCTCCTGCATCGCGATATCGGGTGGCAGCCCCGTCAGGTCGAGGCTCACGCGGCGGAGCAGCGTCTCGCGGTCGGCTTCCTCGCTGGGTGACAGCCCCACGCCGCGCAGCTTGTCGAGGATGAATCGGTCGATGTCGTTCCGCACCCATGCATCCTCATGCTTCAGTGGCGGTTCCGGCTTCTCGGGCGGCATGAAAGCCCAATGGCGCTTGTACTCCGCTCCCTGGCGTATCCACCGTCCGATGAGCTCCACTTCGAAGGGACTCAGCGACAACCTGGACGATGGCGGTGGCATCAGCACGGAAGTGTCGCTACTCGTGATTCGATGGTAGAGCTCCGATTCCTCGGGTCTGCCCCGCACGATCACGTAGCGATCCGGGTCGTCCTTCAACGCCGCGAACGCGTTCGCCTCAATGTCGAGCCGAAGTCCCGCCTCCCGCTTGCCGGCATCCGGACCATGACACTTGAAGCATCTGTCGGAGAGGATGGGACGTATGTGGTAGTTGAAATCCACTTTGTCCGGCATCGCAGCCTGCGGTGTGCCATCCTCGCGCATCAGGAAATAGCTGAGCGCTCCGATGGACAGGGCTCCGACAACAAGGTAGGGCGTCCAGCGCCTGAGGGAATCGACTCGAATCGGCATGGCAACGGTTGGATGGCGTAATTTAGAAAAAAAACAAAGGTCATGTCTGACATTTTCAGGCCGATTGACCTTCCTGCCACCGATCTTGTGTCTACGCATACCGGTACGTGTCACAATGGTTCGCTACATTCGTGTAAATCATACACATGCGCCCCCTGGCCTGTATTACGATGATACTGACTACCATGTCCGCCGTAGCCCAGACGACCGATTTCAGTTCGTACCCTGTCTACGCGGGTTCGGACTTAGGCCTTCGCTATGAGGCGTCAGCCTCCTCGTTCCGGATATGGTCTCCGTCGGCCGACAGCGCCGAGCTTGTGCTCTATGCGCAGGGGACGGGCGGAACGGCGATACGTCGGATCGCGATGCAAAGGGCGGAATCTGGCACCTGGACGGCAACGCTGGCAGGCGACCATCGTGGCCAGTTCTATGCCTTTCGGGTACGGATTGGCGGCAGCTGGGGGCTCGAAGTGCCCGACCCCTACGCCAGGCTTGTGGGCACCAACGGACGCCGGGCAGTGATAGGTGACATCTCGGCTTCGGATCCGGTCGGATGGTCCAAGGACGCAGCCCCCGCCTTCGCGGGCAAGTCGCAAGGCAAGGCATCCGCCACCGATGCCGTCATCTACGAGTTGCACGTGCGCGATGCCACCATCCACCCCTCCTCGGGCGCCCGTTGGAAGGGGAAGTTCCTTGGGCTGGCGGAACGGGGTACGAAGAGTCCGGAAGGGGAGTCCACCGGACTGGACCACCTGAAGGAACTGGGCGTGACGCATGTGCACCTATTGCCTTCCTACGACTTCAGTTCGGTGGACGAGTCCAAGCCTGACAGTACACAGTACAACTGGGGCTACGACCCCCTCAACTACAACGCCCCGGAAGGTTCATATTCGACAGATCCCTCCGACGGCATCACCCGGCTACTGGAGTTCAAGCAACTCGTCCAGGCCTTCCACAAGGCGGGCCTGCGCGTCGTAATGGACGTCGTCTATAACCACACGATGACCACGGGCACGTCCTCTTTCGACCAGCTGGTGCCAGGCTACTATTACCGTCAACGGGCGGACGGCGGCTATTCAAACGCCAGCGCCTGCGGCAACGAGACGGCCAGCGAGCGCCCCATGATGCGCAAATTCATGCTGGAATCGCTTCTCTACTGGGTGGAACATTGTCATGTTGACGGATTTCGCTTCGATCTGATGGGCATTCACGATATCGAGACCATGAATCTCATCTCCCGTCGTCTGCACGACGTCAAGCCCGACATTCTGCTCTACGGCGAGGGATGGACGGCAGATAGCTCGCCGCTGCCCGACAGCCTGCGTGCCATCAAGCGCAACGCCTACCGGCTCGACGGCATTGCCGTGTTCAGCGACGACCTTCGGGACGGCATAAAGGGCAGCGTGTTCGAGCATGTGGAAAAGGGCTTCGCATCGGGCAAGGCTGGCATGGAGCAGACCATCCGCTTCGGCACGGTGGCATCCACCCTTCACCCGCAGGTCGATTACGGCGGCGTGAACTACTCGAAGGCGCCCTATGCATCGGATCCGACACAGGTCGTGAGTTACTGCGAGTGCCACGACAACCACAACCTACGCGACAAACTTGCCATCTCCGCTCCCGAAGCCGACTCACGTACCCGGGAGGAGATGCAACGCCTGGCCATGACCATCGTCCTCACCTCGCAGGGCATCCCTTTCCTGCACGCGGGATCGGAGTTCCTGCGCACCAAGAAAGGCGTGGAGAACTCCTTCCAGTCACCCGATTCCGTCAACGCCATCGACTGGTCCCTGAAATCGAAGCACAAGGATTTTCACCGATATATCGCCGGCATTGTCCGTATGCGTCGCAGCCATCCGGCCTTCCGGATGCGAAGGGCGGAGGACCTACGTGCAAACCTCCGATTCCTCGAAGGGTTGCCTGCGCATGTAGTGGGATATCGCATTCGGGGGGAAGCTGTCGGCGACACTTGGAAGGACATCCTCGTCATCTTCAACGGAGGGGATGACAGCACCTCCGTCGTCATGCCGGAGGGTGGCTGGAAGACCTTTGTCTCGGGCAATCGTATCGTCGACGGTGTACGCGCCAAGGACTCGCAGGACCTGAAAGCACACAGTGCAACCATCCTCTACCGCGACTGATTGCGACGGATTTCCCAATTTCAAGGCAAAGGCCTATCTTTGCAATTCTACAAGTCGTCAATTCTACGGACGATGACCGTCATCATAAAGACGGCTCCCTGTGTGTTTCTCGACGGTAGGCGGGTAAAGTGTCGTCCCTGAGGAGTGGCAGCCTTACCGATTTTATCTCATTTTTTAATTTTTTCAAGTGACTTTCGGAGAACTCAATTTAATTGAGCCCATCCTGCGTGCATTATCGCAGGAGGGTTACGAACGCCCGACTCCCATCCAGGAGCAGGCGATCCCCGCGGTGCTGAAGCACCGCGACCTGCTGGGCTGTGCCCAGACGGGTACCGGCAAGACGGCGGCCTTCACCGTCCCCATCCTTCAGATCATGCACCAGGAGCCGGACGCGGGCAGATCCACGCGCCAGATCCGCACGCTGATCCTCACCCCCACCCGGGAACTCGCCATCCAGATCGGCGAGAGCATCCTGTCCTATGGAAGGCATCTCAAGCCGAGGAGCCTGGTGATCTTCGGGGGTGTCTCGCAGGTGCCCCAGGTGGATGCGCTGCGTAAGGGCGTCGACATCCTGGTGGCCACTCCCGGTCGGCTGCTCGACCTGATGGGTCAGGGCTACATCTCTTTAGCTAACATCCGCTGGTTCGTGCTGGACGAGGCCGATCGCATGCTGGACATGGGCTTCATCCATGATGTGAAGCGCATCATCGCACAGCTGCCCACCAAGCGGCAGACGCTGTTCTTCTCGGCGACCATGCCGTCGGAGATACAGTCACTCGCGTCGGCGCTGCTGCATGATCCCGTGAAAGTGGAGGTGACGCCTGTCTCCTCCACCGCCGAGACCGTTTCCCAGACGATCTTCCATGTCGACAAGAAGAACAAGCCGCGTCTGCTCCTCCACCTGCTGGGCGATGCATCCATCCAGTCGCTGCTCGTGTTCTCCCGAACCAAGCACGGCGCCAACCGGATCGCCAAGGACCTCGTGAAAGCGGGTGTCTCGGCGGAGGCCATCCATGGCAACAAGTCGCAGGGCGCCCGCCAGCAGGCACTGCAGAATTTCAAGAACCGCAAGACGAGGGTGCTGGTGGCCACCGACATCGCAGCCCGCGGCATCGACATCGACGACCTGAGCCATGTGGCCAACTTCGACCTGCCCAACGTGCCCGAGACCTATGTGCACCGCATAGGCAGAACCGGTCGGGCCGGCGCCAGCGGCAAGGCCTTCTCCTTCTGCGATGCAGAGGAGCGGGAGTTCCTCCGCGACATCCAGAAGCTCATCGGACAGCGCATCCCGGTCGTGGAAGACCATCCCTTCCCGCTGGGCACAGCGGCTCCGGAGGCCGCACCGGAACCCTCCGAGCGGCGGCCATCGGGGCAACCCCGTCAGGAGGGCCGCCATCCCCGCCATGGCAACAGGCCGTCCGGCCGCCCACCGCGGACAGCGACTGGCCGTTCATGGCCCCGTTGTTGACGTAGGACCCGGGGGGCAGCGAGGTCATGGGGTAGTGGACCAGTTCGGCCCAGTTGC
>RGVM01000233.1 GCA_010027295.1 Chitinophagia bacterium | reverse complement strand
GACGCAGGCGCCTGCGTCACCTCATTCGCGAAGATTGAGGAGGCCGCCCAAGGGCAGCTCGCCTTCCTCGCCAACCCAAAATACGAGGACCATCTCTACACCACCCGTGCCTCCGTTGTCATCGTCCACAGCGGTCTGGTGCCACGGGTGCCCGTAGCCGCCTCTCTCGTGCGGGTGGACGACCCTTACGGGGCATTCGCAAAGCTGCTCGCAACCTATCAGCAGATGACGGAGCACCGCCCTTCCGGTATCGAGCAGCCTTCCCATGTGGCTCCCGGAGCGAGGATAGGCAAGGATGTGTACATCGGAGCCTTCGCCTATGTGGCCGAGGGTGCCGTCGTCGGTGACGGCGCGCAGATATACCCGCAGACCTATGTGGGGCGCAACGCCCACATAGGAGAAGGGTCAGTACTACATCCCGGCGTGAAGGTCTACCACGACTGCGTCATCGGGAAACATGTGGTCGTTCATGCCGGGACTATCATCGGAGGTGACGGATTCGGCTTCGCCCCGCAGAAGGACGGCTCGTATGCGAAAGTCCCGCAGTTAGGACGCGTCGTCGTGGAAGATCACGTGGAAATAGGAGCCAACACCTGTATCGACAGAGCCACCATGGGCGCCACCGTCATTCGTAAGGGCACCAAACTCGACAACCTCGTACAGATCGCACACAACGTGGAAGTGGGCTCTGACACCGTCATCGCCGCACAGGCTGGCATCAGCGGCAGCACCAAGGTCGGAGACCGGGTCCAGATCGGCGGACAGGCAGGCCTTGCCGGGCACATCACCATCGCCGAAGGCTCCCGCATCAACGGACAAAGCGGTGTCACAAAATCCATCCGAAAGGCGCGTTCAGCCGTCAACGGAACACCTGCCTTCGAGCACACCGACTACCTTCGGACGCAGGCGGTCGCCCGCAAGCTCCCCGAGCTTGAGAAACGCATATTGGAACTGGAGGCACTCGTCAGACAACTGCGGTCGGAGAGAGTCTGACCGGGGACCCCGCCCAACCGCTGAGCATAATGAACTAACTTCGCGCCCGCACCAAACTCAAACAAGGACATGGAGCCAGGCTTCAACCCAGACCTCCAGCATACTCTGCGCGAATCGGTGGGCATATCCGGTACGGGACTGCACACCGGTATCAACGTCGACATGACCCTCAACCCGGCCAACCCGGGCTTCGGCATCCAGTTCAAACGCATCGACCTGCCGGGGCAGCCCCTGGTGAAGGCAGACTGCGACCTCGTCACCGACACGTCCCGCGGGACCACCCTCGAGGAGAACGGCGCCCGGGTCAGCACCGTCGAACATGTACTCGCAGCCCTCGTGGGCATGGGCATCGACAACTGCCTCATCGAGATCAACGGTCCCGAGATCCCCATCATAGACGGCAGCTCGCAACCCTTCGTAGAGATCATCGAAGAAGCCGGCGTACTCGAACAGGACGCCGCCAAGAACTGGTACACGATCGACACCAACATCACCTACCTCAACGAGGAGAAACGCGTGGAGCTCGTCGCCATGCCCTCCACGAGCTACAAGTTGACCACGCTGATCGACTTCAACAGCCCCGTCCTCGGCACCCAGCACGCCAGCCTGAAGAGCATCTCCGACTTCAAATCGGAGATCGCCCCCTGCCGCACCTTCTGCTTCCT
Organism: Chitinophagia bacterium; assembly: GCA_010027295.1. Classification (GTDB taxonomy): domain Bacteria; phylum Bacteroidota; class Bacteroidia; order Chitinophagales; family Chitinophagaceae; genus Pollutibacter. The sequence continues at coordinate 3,474 of RGVM01000233.1, read as the reverse complement.
GCACGAGCTCGAGATGCTGCTGCAGAACAACCTCATCAAGGGCGGTGACATAAACAACGCGATCGTGGTGGTCGATAAGCCCGTGGACCAGGAGACCATGGCGCGCCTCTCCAAGGCTTTCCGCAAGGAGCGCATCGAGGTCAAGAGCGAAGGGTACCTCAATAACCTGGAGCTTCGCTTCCCCAACGAGCCGGCCCGCCACAAGCTGCTCGACGTGGTGGGCGACCTAGCACTCGTCGGCTACCCCATCAAGGCGCATATCATCGCCAACCGGCCGGGGCACTACTCGAACGTGGAGTTCGCCCGCATGCTCAAGCACTACATCCGGAAGAACAAGCACGTCAAGGACGTACCCGTCTACGACCCGTCCCAGCAACCCGTCTTCAACACACAGCAGATAGAGAAGAAGCTGCCGCACAGATACCCCTTCCTGCTGGTCGACAAGATCCTGGAGCTCACCGATAAACATATCGTCGGCCTGAAGAATGTCACGTTCAACGAGCCCTTCTTCCAGGGCCATTTCCCGGGCAACCCCGTGATGCCGGGGGTCCTCCAGATAGAGGCGCTGGCACAGACGGGCGGCATACTGGCCATCAACAACCTGCCCGCCGGCGAGTACGACACCTACTTCGTGAAGATCGACAACTGCAAGTTCAAGCTCAAGGTGCTGCCTGGCGACACCCTGCTCATGAAACTCGAGCTGCTGGGCCCTATCCGCCGGGGCATCTGCGAGATGCACGGCACCGTCTACGTGGGCAACAAGATCGCCACCGAAGCCTACCTCATGGCGCAACTCGTCAAGCGAATCTGACAGATGCCATGAGCGGCGACAAAGACATACGACCACGCCCGTCGCTCCCCGAGCGCGCAGGCTCCACTGCCTGCCGGCTCATGTAAAAACCAAGATCCCATGATCCATCCGCACACGTACATACACCCCAACGCGCGACTGGCGACGAACGTCAAGATAGACCCCTTCACCGTCATACACCAGGACGTAGAGATCGGGGAGGGTACCTGGATCGGGAGCAATGTCACCATCATGGAGGGTGCGCGCATCGGTCGCAACTGCCGGATCTTCCCCGGCGCTGTGCTCTCGGCCATCCCGCAGGACCTCAAGTTCGAGGGAGAGGAGTCCACCGTGTTGGTGGGCGACAACACCTCCATCCGCGAGTTCGTCACCATCCACCGGGGCACGAAAGACAGGAGCCGGACCGTGGTGGGTGCCAACTGCCTCATCATGGCCTATACCCACATCGCACACGACTGCCTGATCGGTGACGGCTGCATTCTCAGCAACAACACACAGGTAGCCGGCCATGTCACCATCGGCAGTCACGCCATCCTGGCGGGCATGTGCGCGGTGCACCAGTTCGTCAACATCGGACAGCACAGCTTCGTGGCGGGAGGCTCACTCGTTCGCAAGGATATACCTCCCTACATTAAGGCGGGGCGGCAGCCCCTTAGCTATGCGGGCGTCAACTCGGTAGGCCTCAAGCGAAGGGGCTTCACGGTGGACAAGATCAACCACATCATGGACATCTACCGCCACATCTTCAACAAGGGGATGAACACCACGCAGGCCCTGCGCCATATCGAGGAGGAGTTCCCCGTCACCGACGAGCGCGACGAGATCATATCCTTCATCCGGGAGAGCGGTCGCGGCATCATCAAGCGGTACACGAAGAACGGCCATGATGAGGATCTGTCTGACTGACGGCGGAAAGCGCTTCCACCGCGACTGGGTCTTCCGGCATGCCGACATGGACCTTATCCCGGGCAGGGCCTACGCCATCACGGGCCCCAACGGCTCGGGGAAGTCGACACTGTTGCAGGTCCTCGGCGGCATGACAGAACTCTCCGCCGGCCGCATCGAATATTTCTCGGGGGACAAACGCCTGGAACCTGGCGACGAGCGGGCCCACATCTCCTTCGCCGCCCCCTACCTGGAGACGGTGGAGGAAATGACCGGCGTAGAATTCCTCACTTTCCATGCAGGCCTCAGACCCCTCCTGCCGGGCCACACGCCGCACAGCATCCTGGCCGACGTGGGCCTCACAGGCGCCGCCGACAAACAGGTCCGCCATTACAGCAGCGGCATGAAGCAGCGCCTCAGGCTCGCACAGGCCTTCTACTCCGCCGGAGGGGCGCTCCTGCTCGACGAACCCTGCACCAACCTCGACCGTACGGGCGTGGCCCTGTACAGAGAACTGATGGATGGCCTGAGGGGTGACAGGCTGGTGCTGGTGGCGAGCAATGTGGAGGAGGAATACGCATTCTGCGACGAGGCCGTCGACATGTCGTCCTGGAAGGGCCGCCGGGTTCACTGACTGCTGCTGGCTAACAACAGGTTCAGGTCGGTGTACTTCAGATCGAAGCGCTCGCTCAGGTGAGCGTTCGTGATGGCACCCCGGAAGACATACACGCCGGAACGGATATTGAAGCGATGCCGGATGAGGTTCTCCAGCCCGCCCTCATCGGCGATGCGCAGCATCAGCGGCATCAGCACGTTGCTCACGGCCTGAGAGGCCGTCCTCGCGAAACGGGAGGGGATGTTGGGCACACAGTAGTGCTGAACGCCGTGCCTGACAATGACGGGGTTCTCGTGTGATGTCATCTCGGATGTTTCGAAACAGCCCCCGCGATCGATGCTTACGTCAATGACCACGCTGCCGGGCCGCATCCGGGAGACCATCTCCTCCGTCACCACAATGGGGGTCCGGCCCGCGGACGAAGACAGTGCGCCGACGGCCACATCGCAGGTCTTGAGCTGTTTGGCCAATATCCTAGGCTCTATGACGGATGTCCAGAGCCTGGCCCCCATATCGTTCTGCAGCCTTTTGAGGCGGTAGATGTCGTTGTCGAAGATCTTGACGCTGGCACCCAGGGCGAGGGCCGTCCTTGCCGCATACTCGCCCACGATACCCGCGCCGATGATGACGACCTTGGCGGGCGGTATGCCAGATATGCCTCCCAGGAGCATACCCCTTCCCTGCCCTGCGTCACCCAGGAACTGCCCCGCAATGAGCATTACGGCGCTGCCGGCAATTTCGCTCATGCTCCGCACGATGGGGTTGTGGCCCGACTCGTCCTTCAGGTTCTCGAAAGAGAGGGCCGTGATGCGCCTCTCCATGAGCCGCTCCAGGATATGCCGGCGCATCACGGGCAGGTGTATGGGGGAGATGATAGTCTGTCCCTGTTGCAGCAGGTCGAGTTCGGCGTCACTCACAGGCGCCGATTTGGCGATAACAGCGCACTCGAAGACTTCCTTCCTTTCATAGGCGATGCGAGCGCCGGCTTCGCTGTACTCCTGGTCGCTGAACTGGGCGCCTTCGCCGGCGCGGTGTTCCACCACCACTCCATGGCCGTTGCTGACGAGCACACCCGCTGCATCGGGGGTGATGGCCACGCGGCTCTCCTGGAAGTTGTGTTCCCGAGGTATGCCGACGAGCAGCGAAGAAGGTCGGGGACGCA
>RGVM01000232.1 GCA_010027295.1 Chitinophagia bacterium | reverse complement strand
TCCTGGAGGGCATCGACAAGCGTTTCCGCCGGGAGGAGTCCTGAGGCTTGCGGACTGTCGAGTTTCTGCCGAACTTTATCCCATGTCAGACTTCGACCGCAAGGGACTCACGGACGATGACCTCATCGCCTTCCACCGACAGCTGCTCCTCCCGCGCATGATCGAGGAGAAGATGCTGGTGCTGCTGCGGCAGGGCCGCATCTCCAAGTGGTTCAGCGGCATCGGCCAGGAGGCCATCTCGGTGGGGGCCGCACTGGCGCTGCGCCGCCACGAGTGGATCATGCCCCTGCACCGGAACCTCGGCGTCTTCACCGTCCGCGGCATGCCGCTCGAGAAGCTGTTCCTGCAATGGCAGGGCCGTCGGGAGGGCTATAGCAAGGCCCGTGAGCGGAGCTTCCATTTCGGCTCGCGCGAGCATCATATCTGCGGGATGATCTCGCACCTCGGCCCCCAGCTCGCCATCGCCGGTGGGACGGCCCTGGCCCACAGCCTGCGCCGGCAGGACCGCGTGTCGCTGGCCTTCACGGGCGACGGCGGCACTTCGGAAGGTGATTTCCACGAGGCCCTCAACGTGGCTTCCGTATGGGACCTGCCGGTGATCTTCGTCATCGAGAACAACGGCTACGGCCTCAGCACGCCCGTGGATGCGCAGTACCGTTGCGAGAGCCTCGTCGACAGGGCCCGTGGCTACGGGATGGAGGGTGTCCGCATCGACGGGAACGACATCCTCACCGTGTACGACACCGTACGCGGCGTCCGTGACTATTGCATCCGCCACCGGAGGCCCTACCTCATCGAGTGCATGACCTTCCGCATGCGCGGCCATGAGGAGGCCAGCGGCACCAAGTACGTGCCGCCCCATCTGTTCGAGGAATGGGCCCGTCGCGATCCCGTGACCGTCTTCGAGTCGAGTCTCGTCGATGCCGGCGTGCTGGATGCCGCCCGCATCGAAGCCGTAAGAGGCGAGATCGCACACTATATCGAAGAGAGCGTCAAGGCGGGACTGGCCGCACCTCCCCCCGTCCCAGACGTGCAGGAGGAACTGCGCGACGTGTATGCGTTTCCGATACCTCCGTCATCCGATGCCGATGCGGATCAGGAGCCCGATGCGGAATCCCACCCGGAGGTCAGATTCATAGACGCCATCAGCCAGGGACTCGACGAGGCCATGCAGCGGCATCCCAACCTGGTCCTGATGGGCCAGGATATCGCCGACTATGGCGGCGTGTTCAAGATCACGGAGGGGTTCCTCGCCAAATATGGCCGGGAGCGCGTGCGCAACACCCCCCTCTGCGAGAGCGCCATCCTGGGCATGTCGCTGGGCCTCAGCCTCGAGGGCTACAAGTCGATGGTGGAGATGCAGTTCGCCGACTTCGTCACGGCCGGCTTCAACCAGATCGTCAACAACCTCGCCAAGATCCATTACCGCTGGGGTCAGTCGGCCGACGTGGTCATCCGCATGCCGACGGGGGCCGGGGTGGGCGCGGGGCCCTTCCATTCGCAGAGCAACGAGGCCTGGTTCACGCATACGCCGGGCCTGAAGGTGGTCTATCCATCCAATCCGAGAGACGCCAAGGGCCTGCTCATCGCGGCGTTCAACGACCCCGACCCGGTGCTGTTCTTTGAGCACAAGGCCCTCTATCGAAGCATCTCGGGTCCCGTGCCTGAGGGATATTACGAAGTCCCGATCGGTAGGGCGGCTCTCGTCCGTAAGGGATCAGATATCAGCATCATCACGTATGGCGCTGCCGTCCATTGGGCGGTGGAGTATGCCGACGCGCATCCCGAGACCTCCTTCGACATCCTCGACCTGCGCACGCTGCAGCCGTTGGACCATTCGGCCATCCGTGCCTCGGTGGCCCGTACCGGCAAGGTGCTGATGCTGCACGAGGACACGCTGACAGGCGGCATCGGCGGGGAAGTGTCCGCCTGGATAGCGGAGCACTGCTTTGAGATGCTAGATGCGCCTGTCATGCGCTGTGCCAGCCTCGACACGCCCGTCCCCTTTGCGCCCGAACTCGAAAAGGCCTTCCTCGCCAAGTCGCGCATCCACGAAGTCGTCGAGCGACTGCTGGTCTACTGACCCCGCATCCCCATGACCATGAGATACCGGTCGATCCCCCTCGCAGTCCTCCTGATTCCTGTGCTGCAAACCTTGCATGCACAGTCCGTGAACGAACGGCTGAAGCCGCACCTGGCCGTCATTGACCGCGTCTGCGCCGAGTTCGCGGCCTCCAACCATGTGCCCGGCATGTCTGTTGGCATCGTCGCCGATGGAAGGCTCGTCCACACCGTCAGCATCGGATATGTCGACCGCGACAGGCAGCGGCCCGTCACCCCGTCCTCCGTCTTCCGCATCGCCTCGATGAGCAAGAGCTTCACCGCCATGGCCATCCTGCGGCTGCGCGAACGGGGCCGTCTGCGGCTCGACGACCCCGTCTCGACATACATCCCCTCCATGTCTGGCCTGGCATATCCCACCCGGGATGCCGAGCCCGTCACCATCCGGCACCTGCTGACGCACGGCGCCGGCTTCCCGGAGGACAACCCCTGGGGCGACCGGCAGCTCTCCGATTCCGACGAGGAGCTGGTCGCCCTACTCAGGAAGGGGATCTCATTCTCTACGGCCCCGGGCACGGCCTACGAGTACAGCAACCTGGGCTTCGCGCTGCTGGGGCGCATCGTGACGCTGGCGTCCGGCATGCCCTATCAGACCTATATCCGCGACAGCATCTGGAAGCCGCTGGGCATGGGCGCCTCTTTCTGGGAATATGCGGACGTGCCGTCCGACCGACTGGCGCATGGCTACCGCTGGCAGGATGGGCGATGGACGGAAGAGGAGCTGCTGCACGACCGGTCCGACGGATCCTGGGGCGCCATGGGGGGGATGCTGAGTTCCGTCGAGGACATCGCCGCCTACATGCGCCTGCATCTCTCCGCCTGGCCGCCCTCCGACCTGACCGAGACGGGCCCCGTGCGGAGGAGCGCCATCCGCGAGATGCAGCATCCCTGGCGCCTCAGCGGCCTGAACACCGCCTATGCCTATCCCGGTGGACGCGGCTGTCCGGTGGTGACGGCCTACGGCTACGGACTGCGCTGGACGCGCGATTGCGAAGGCAGGGTCTATGTGGGGCATAGCGGCGGACTCCCGGGCTTCGGCACGCACTGGCAGGTCATGCCCGACTACGGCATCGGCATCGTGTCGCTCGCCAACCGCACCTATGCCCCGATGTCGGCGCTCAACATGCAGATCCTCGACACGCTCGTCCGCCTGTCCGGTATCGGACCCCGTCCCGTTCCCGTCAGTGCTATTCTCGAACAGCGCAAGCGGGAACTCACGTCCTATATCGTCGATTGGAAGGGAGCGGAGGCGAGTGGCATCTTCGCGGAGAACTTCTTTCCCGACTACCGGCTCGATCTGCTCCAGCGGGAATCGCGGGAGGTCTTCTTGAAGGTGGGCCGGATCCTGAGACAGGGGCCGGTGGTTGCCGAGAATGCGCTGCGAGGCACTTACACGCTCGATTGCGAACGTGGCCGATTGGAAGTCTCGTTCACGATGAGTCCCGAGAACCCGCCGCTGATCCAGGCCTATCGCATCCGCATCCTCGAGCCCTGAGGCCCTTCACAGGGCTCCCTCGAGGGCTGCGACCATCCTTTCGAACCCGTCGTAATAGTTGTTGCAGAGGACGATGACCGTATGCCCGCTTTGCGGGTACCGACGGAACATGGTGCGGTAGCCGGGGTTGTCGCCATCGTGCCAGATGACCTCTTCGCCCCGGGCCGTACGTTCCAGGAACCAGCCGAATCCATAGCGCGACAGACTGCCGTCGTTAAGCCTGGCGGGTTTGAAGGCCTCCGCCTTGGCGGCCTGGGAGAGGTATTTGTCCGTATAGAGGGCCTGATCCCAGCGCAAGATGTCGGTCGCGCGGGCGCTGACCCTGCCGGGCCCCTTACGGTTCCCCAGCCACAGGGTGTAGTCGGAGGAAGGGAAGGAATCGGCCCGAACGAAGCGCTTTTCCTTGACGACATAGATATGCCCCCGGGCGAAACGTTGCATCGAGGCCTTTTCCGCCAGCGACCGGACGTTCGCGAGACGCATGCCGGCCGCACGGAAAATGCGGCTTCTGCACAGTTCTATGAAGTCAATTCCTGTCACGGTTTCCGCTATGCTTGCTAAGAATACATACCCTGTGTTGCTGTATTCGAAGCGTGTTCCGGGCTTGAAGCGCATGGGTGGCGGGTAGCGGTTGAGGTATTCGAGGATTTCGGGGTTGCCGGCGACGCGCGACTTGTCCCAGTACCTGTCCATGACGGCCTGATAGTCGGGAAGGCCGGACGTGTGGTTGAGGAGTTGCCGGATGGTGATGTCTTTCCAGGGGATGTGGAGGTATTTGGATACGGAGTCGTCGAACTGGAGTCGTCCCTCCTGCTGCAGCATCCCGATAATGGTCGCGGTAAACTGTTTGGAGACGGAGGCCAGTTCGAAGACGTCGTTCCGGCGGACGGGGTCGCGCCGGTTGAAGTCGCGGTAGCCGTAGGCCTTGTGGAAGACGGGCCTTCCCTTTTCGGCGATCAGCACCACGCCGCTGAAGGCGGGGTGGCTGGCGAGGATGCTGTCGGCCTTTCTTTTGACGGAAGGCTGTGCGGCGAGAGAGGCGGGCAGGAGGAGGCAGAGGAGCAGTCGTCTCATATCCATGTCATTCGGTCTCGGGGGATGACCCCCACTTTCATTTGCAGTCCGTCTTGCGCGGCATCCCCGGTCGGTAGCAGGCTTCGGCCTGTTTCATGACATCCTCGCGATAGAAGAGCACATCCTTGAATTGTCCTTTCGTGTACATCGCTGCCTGGTCGGCGAAGTGCGGGGAGGCGGGGTTGTTGCTGACGCCACCCGCGAGGACCGATTTCGCCCGCACTTTGGGGCCGAACTCGACGGCGCAGACGAAGCTGTTGCCGCTGATGCCATAGCGCTTCCGTGTGCCGGGCATGGTACGGCTCACGTAGGAGGGCAGGCATCCCCAGGTGGCGGAGGTGAGGCCGACGGGCAGGCTCTCGCGGCTGTCGTCGTATGTTTCCGGTATACGGCCGGTGAGGCGTTGGTAGCGGTTGACATCGCCCCAGGGGGTCTTCCAATCACCGAAGCGGTTCTGC
>RGVM01000231.1 GCA_010027295.1 Chitinophagia bacterium | reverse complement strand
TCCGCAGGAGATTCCGACCGTCATTCCCGGCCGAGTGGTCAAGTGGTTCGTCAAGGAAGGCGACCGTGTCGGAGTTGGCGACACCATCCTGCAGCTGGCAGAGGTGAAGGACGACTACTTCGATCCCCAGCTGCTGCAACGCACCCAGGAGCAACTCGATGCAAAGGCCTCCTCGGTGGAGAGCTACCAGAGCAAGGCCGATGCCGCCCGCTCACAGTTGGATGCGCTGCGGCTTGCGATGGACCTCAAGATGAAGGACTTTGACAACAAGATCGGCCAGCAGCTCCTGAAGATCCGCAGCGACAGCATGGAACTGATCGCCGCCAACAACGACCTTGCTATCAAGACAGAGCAGTTCCGGCGCCAGCGGGTCCTCAGTGACTCGGGCCTCGTGTCTCTCACCCAGCTCGAACAGCGCAACCAGGCATTCCAGGAATCCTCAGCCAAGCGCGTCAGCGCCGAGATAAAATTCCGCAACGCCAGGCAGGAGTACATGAGGCTGCAGCTCGAGCGGAACGCGGAACTGCAGGGATATCTCGAGAAGATATCCAAGACCGAAGGTGAGCGCTTCCAGGCCCTCTCCCAGATGCAGACGGGCTCCGGCGAAGTGGCCAAGCTGCGCAACCAGTATGCCAACTACAGCATCCGCTCCGGCCTGTACACCATCACCGCCCCGCAGACGGGTCAGGTCGTCAAGGCCCGCAAGGCCGGTATCGGCGAGATCCTGAAGGAGGGCGACGTCATCAGCGAGATCGTGCCCACCGACATAGACTACGCTATCGAGATGTTCGTACGCCCCGTCGACCTGCCCCTGCTGTCCATCGGCCAGAAAGTGCGTCTCCTCTTCGACGGATTCCCGGCCGTCGTCTTCAGCGGATGGCCCCAGGCTTCGTATGGCACGTTCGGTGGACTGGTGTCAGCCATCGAGTCGAACGTGAGCACCAACGGCAAGTTCCGGGTCCTCATTCGAGAGGACAGCGCCGACAAGCGCTGGCCGCCGCAGCTCATGATGGGCACCGGCGCCCAGGGCATCGCGCTGCTGAAGGATGTCCCCATCTGGTACGAACTCTGGCGGAACATCAACGGTTTCCCCCCCGAATACTACAAGCCGCAGGTAGAGGCCGGCAAGGCCAAATGAAGCCATATCCTGGACGGAACGGTCCATCCCCCATGACCGATGCAAGCATCCATACCTCCGAGTGCCGGAGACCTCGAATGACCTTGGCCTTCCTGAGCGCAGTACTATGCCTCCTGGTTTCCACACCTGGCGCCGGGCAGGACAGCACCCGGAACCGCATCCTGACAGAGGAGGAATTCGCGGGAATCGTACGCAGCTATCATCCGGTGGCCCGTCAGGCCAACCTGGTGGTTGACCGCGCGAGGGCGGAATGGATCGCGGCCAAGGCCGGCTTCGACCCCTACCTGGGGGCCACATCGCAACGGAAGACCTTCGATGGCAAGAACTACTACGATTATTTCAGCCCTTCCATCAAGATACCCACCTGGTACGGCATAGAGGTCTCTGCGGGCCTCGAGGAGAACCTCGGAGGACTCATCAATCCCGAGCGCACACCCGGACAGGCGAGCTATCTGTCTGTGAGCGTGCCTGTCGCCAGGGATCTCGTCATCGACAAGCGGAGGGCCGTGCTCCGGCAGGCGGCCCTCTACCGGGGACAGAGCCGGGCGGAGCGGGCCCTCATGGTCAACGACCTCATGTACGAGGCCCTGACCGACTACTGGAAATGGTCGCAGGCCTATGTCGTTCACGCCACCCTGGCAGAAGTGGTTAATGTCAACGAGGCACGTTTGAGGTTGGTGAGGCAGTCGTTCGCCCTGGGTGACAGGCCGGCCATCGACACCACCGAAGCCCTGGCCCAATTGCAGGCATTCCAGCTCTCGAGGGATCAGGCCTGGCTGGAGGTGCGGAAGACGGCCCTGGAACTATCCAATCATCTCTGGCAGGCCAACGACAGTCCCTGGTACCTGCCTCCACAGGTCAGGCCCGACACTACTTGGCTCCGCTCCGACCTTCAGGTAGCTCCGCTTCCGGTGCTCGACAATCTGCTCACGACCGCACTCGAAACTCATCCGAAGCTGCTGGGCTTCGACTTCAAGCTGCAGGCCCTCGAGATCGAAAAGAAACTAAAGTTTCAGGAGCTCCTGCCCCAGGTAGACCTGAAATATAGTTTGCTGGGCAAGGGCTACGGGGCGCTCAGTCCTGAAGTCTTTCCTTTCTTCCGCAACAACTACAGTTTCGGACTCGACGCCTCCATGCCGCTCTTCCAATTCAAGGGGCGGGGTCAGTACCGCAGCGCCCGTATCAAGATCGCGGATACCGACCTGGAGCGGATGCGCGTGCGCCTGGCCATCTCCAACAAGGTGAAGTATCATTTCACGGAGCTCGCCGTACAGAAGGAGCAGGCCGTTCGGGCAGGCGCCTATCTGGAGAGCAATGCCCGGCTGTTCCGCGGGGAGGATACGAGGTTCCGAGTGGGGGAGAGCTCCCTCTTCCTGCTGAACAGTCGCGAGAACAAGCTGTTGGAGGCCCGTCAGAAACAGGCGGAGACCCGTGCCAAATACTATCTTTCCCGAATCTCGCTGCGTTGGGCCGCCGGCCAGTTGCAGTGAGCCCCCGTCCGGGAACAATCCAATCACTGAACCATGCGATTCGCCATCATCGCTGCCATCCTCCTTTTCTCCTGCCGTTCCGGCATTTGTCAGTCGCGCCCAGGCTCCTATGTCGGCAGATTTCTGCGTGCCGACGGCCTGCCGATTGTCTTCCATGTTGAGATATCCGGCAAGGCAGCCGGGGAGACATGGACGATCCGCAACGCCGGGGAGCGCATTCGGGTCACCTCCATCCGCAGGCGGGGCGACTCGGTGTTCATCGACATGCCCGTCTTCGAATCCTCCTTCCGGCTCCGCGATCATGGACAGGGATACACCGGCGACTGGGTCAAGGCCGGCGAGCGGCAGCCCGAGATCCTCCAGCCGGTGGAACTCCGCCCCGGTGCCGTCACCTTCCCTCCCGACAGGGGAGCCGCCTCGACCGACATCACGGGAAGATGGAAAGTGGCCTTCACACGCCCCAACGGCACGCAGCGTGCCGCCATCGCCGAATTCCGCCAGTCGGGGCAGCGCCTCACCGGTACCTTCCTCACGCCCACGGGCGACTACCGCTACCTGGAGGGTGTCATCAGCGGCGATTCGCTTCAGCTGTCTTGCTTCGACGGCAGCCATGCCTACTACTTCGGAGCGCGTCTGGAGGGGCCCGACAGGATCCTCGACGGCATCTTCGCGGCCGGTCTCACCCATATGGAGCCTTGGACGGCCGAGCGCGATGCCGAAGCCTCCCTCGACGGCGCCTCCGCCCGGATGGAGTGGGTTCCCGGAAGCCCTCCTCTCCGCTTCCGATTCCCCGACCTCGACAGCAATGTCGTAGCCTTGAACGACGAGCGTTTTCGGGGCAAGGTCGTGGTCCTGCAGATCCTGGGTTCCTGGTGCCCCAACTGCATGGATGAGACGGCCTTCCTCAGCGAATACTATCGTAAGAACCGCGGCCGCGGCGTCGAAGTGATCGGACTGGCCTACGAGTACAGCACCGACTTCCGGCGATCGAGCCGCAGCCTCGCCAAGTTCCGGGACCGGTTCGGTGTGGAGTACCCCATGCTGGTGACTGGCGTGACGAGTTCCGACACATTTCGGACGGAGAAGACACTGCCCGGTTTCACGCCGATACGTGCATTCCCCACGACCATCTTCCTGGGCCGCGATGGACGTGTCCGCAAGACGGAAGCCGGCTATGCAGGACCCGCCACCGGACGGCACCACGAGGCCTTCCGGAGAGAGTTTGAAGAGACGGTCGACGCCCTGTTGCGCGAGTGAGGGACTTTACCCGGGATTCAACCGCGCCGCCAGTCGCTATGAGGTGGCTGCATTCCCTGGTGACGGGTGTTGGGATGGTTCGATGGGTACCCGGTTGTCAGAAGGGTAGTTCCGCAACGATGGCTTCAAGCCATTTTCGGTCGATGTCGTCGAAGTGGTCCAGGTGCTCGCTGTCGACATCGAGGACTGCCACCACCTCACCTCCGCGGATGACGGGTACGACGATCTCGCTACGAGAGAGGCTGCTGCAGGCGATATGTCCCGGGAAACGCTCCACATCGGGCACCAGAATCGTCTCCGCCCGCTCCCAGGCGCTGCCGCACACGCCCCGACCCTTGCGGATCCGGGTGCAGGCCACGGGTCCCTGAAAGGGGCCGAGCACGAGTTCTGCGTCACGCACCAGGTAGAAGCCCACCCACGACCAACGGAACTGTTGGTGCAAGGCCGCCGAGATGTTGGCAAGGTTGGCGACCAGGTCGGGTTCGCCGTCCATGAGCGCCTTCAGCTGGGGTAGGAGCTGCCGGTACTGTTCCTCCTTGCCGCCCTCCGCGATGATCAGGTCTTCCGCCATGCCGCAAAGATAGAGCCGTCGGCCTTCTGTCGCATGATTCATGCACAGCAAACGATTGAAACACGATGCTGCAGACAATGACTTCCACAGGGCCCGCACCGCTCGTGAAAATCGATTAGATTCACGCTGCACGCAAACCCGGTGACATGCCCAGACCCCTCCCGAGCCTTAGTTTCTCGCAGATCATCAATATGAACGTCGGGTTCTTCGGGATCCAGTACAGTTTCGGACTGCAGCAGACGGCCATCAACCCGCTCTACACCTTCCTGCACGCTAGGCCGGAGGAACTGCCGCTGCTGAACCTGGCGGGGCCCGTCACTGGTCTCCTGGTGCAGCCCATCATCGGCGCCATGAGCGACCGGACCTGGCATCCGCGATGGGGCCGTCGCAAGCCCTACTTCCTTGTCGGTGCGATCCTCTGCAGCCTGGCCCTTTTTGCCTTCCCTTTCAGCAGGGAGCTTTGGATGGCCGTCGGGTTGCTGTGGATCCTGGATGCCGGCAACAACACGGCCATGGAGCCCTACCGCGCCTTCATCGCCGACAGGCTGCCGCACGCCCAGCGCGCCACCGGGTTCCTGACTCAGAGTTTCTTCACCGGACTCGGCATCACCCTGGCCAACTTCTCCCTTTTCCTTTTCCAGAAGTATATCGTGGGCGGTACGGTCGCCGCCGACGGGACGAGCGGCATCCCCTACTGGGTCTTC
>RGVM01000024.1 GCA_010027295.1 Chitinophagia bacterium | reverse complement strand
AGCATCTTCACATCTTCAGCCATAGTCGGTATCTCTTTGCAGGAGGGGCCTTTACCCTCCCGGCGGTTAGGGTAATGCGGACACTAGCTCGTCGGCGTAGTGGGCCAGCCCGTAGTTACGGCGCCTGCACTCCTCCGGATTATTGACGTGCCATTCGAACTCGTCGCGGAAATGTCGGATGGCGGCGGCCACGGGCCAGGCGGCGGCATCGCCGAGGGGGCAGATAGTGTTGCCCTCGATGCGCCGCTGGATGTCCCATAGAAGGTCGATGTCCGCCGTACGTCCCTGTCCGTGCTCGATGCGGTGGAGGATCTTCTCCATCCAACCTGTCCCTTCGCGGCAGGGCGAGCACTGTCCGCAACTCTCATGGCGGTAGAACCGGGCCAGCGTGAGGGTGTGCCGCACGACGCATTGATCCTCGTCGAGTACGATGAAGCCGCCCGAGCCCATCATGGAGCCGCTCTGGAAGCCGCCGTCGGACAGACTCTCGTAGGTCATCATGCGGGGCTCGCCCTTGGCGGTGCGCAGCAGGAGTTTGGCCGGCAGGATGGGGACGGAGGATCCGCCGGGAATGCAGGCCTTGAGCCGCTTGCCGCCGGCGATGCCGCCGCAGTACTCCTCGCTGTAGATGAACTCCTCCACGGAGATGGCCATGTCGATCTCGTAGACGCCGGGGCGGTTGATGTTGCCGCAGGCCGAGATGAGCTTGGTGCCTGTGGACTTGCCGGTACCTATCTTGGCGTACTCCTCGCCTCCGATGTTCAGGATGGGGACGACCGCGGCCAGGGTCTCGACGTTGTTGACGACGGTGGGACAGTCCCAAAGCCCCTTCACCGCCGGGAAGGGCGGCTTGATGCGCGGATTGCCACGCTTGCCCTCCAGGCTCTCGATGAGGGCGGTCTCTTCGCCGCAGATATAGGCCCCGGCGCCGCGTTGGACGTAGATCTGGCAGTCGAACCCGCTGCCCTTTATATTCTTGCCCAGCCAACCGTGGGCGTTCGCCTCGGCGATGGCCTGCTCGAGGATGTCGACGATCCAGGCGTATTCGCCGCGGATATAAATATAAGTACGGTTGCTGCCCAGCGCCCAGGATGCGGCTACCAACCCCTCAATCAGGAGGTGGGGGATGAATTCCATCAGGTACCGGTCCTTGAAGGTGCCGGGCTCGCTCTCGTCGGCGTTGCAGACGAGGTAGCGGGGTACGCCGGCCGGCTTTGCCAGAAAGCTCCACTTCATGCCCGTCGGGAAGCCCGCACCGCCGCGGCCGCGCAGGCCGCTCTTCTTGACCTCTTCCACGACCTCCTCGGGCGTCATGCGCAGCGCCTTCTCCACAGCGGCGTAGCCACCCTGCTGACGGTACACGTCGTATCCGCGTATCCCAGGCACGTTGGCCTTCTCCAAGAGCAGTTTCCTTCCCATGTATCGTTCGTTTGCGACCCTTGCGGCAGGCGGTTCGACCGCCCATTGCGTCAGGCCATGCTCATGTTCCTGCACTCCTCGATGATGGCATCCACACGCTCGGGCGTGAGGTGCTCGCGGTAGGTCTTGCCGAGTTGCATCATGGGGGCATAGCCGCAGGCACCGAGGCATTCCACGGCCTTCAGGGTGAAGAGCCCGTCGGGAGTGGTCTCCCCCACCCCGATGCCGAGGCGCGACCGGATGTGTCCGATGATGTCATCGCAGCCCTTAAGCATACAGGGCCCTGTCTGGCAGACCTCGAACACATGCCTGCCCACCGGCTGCAGGTTGAACATCGAGTAGAAGGTCGCGACCTCATAGACCTCGATGGGCTCCAGTCCGAGCAGCGCGCCCACCTCGTCCATGACCTCCGGACTCAGCCAGTTGTCGCAGGCAGCCTGCGCCATCAACAGCACAGGGATCAGTGCGCTCTTCTGCTTCCCTTCGGGATATCGGTCGACAATCCTGGCCACCTCGGCCTTCATATCATCCGTGAACTTCGCCATCATCATTCGTTTCTATATTACCCCGCTTCCCTTCTCCGCCATCCTGTCCGCACGCGGAAGACTGTGAGCTCTCGCCTATGCATCCATCTCACCCGCTATGAGGTTCAGCGAGCTCATCGTGATGATGGCATCGCTGAGCATGCTACCCTGCACGAGTTCCTCGTAAGCCTGGTAGTAGATGAAGCAGGGACGGCGGAAATGCAGCCGGTAGGGCGACCTGCCGCCGTCGCTGATCAGATAATAGCCCACCTCTCCATTGCCTCCTTCCACCGAATGGTAGACCTCTCCCGCAGGGATGTCGACCTCGCCCATCACGATCTTGAAGTGCCAGATGAGCGCCTCCATCTTGGAATACACGTCCGTCTTCTGCGGCAGGTAGTACTCTGGTGCGTCGGCGTGGTAGACGTTCGCCTCGGGACCTTTCATGTCCTGTATCTTCCGGTAGGCCTGTTCGATGATGGAGAGCGACTGCCAAATCTCCTCGGTACGGACCATGAACCGGTCATGGTTGTCGCCCGTGGTGCCCACGGGGATGCGGAAGTCGAAGTCCTGGTAGCTGCAGTAGGGCTCGTGCACACGGACGTCGTAGTCGACGCCGGCGGCCCGGAGGTTGGGTCCCGTGAAGCCGTAGTTGAGGGCACGCTCGGCCGAGATGGCTCCTGATCCGCGGGTGCGCTCATAGAAGATGCGGTTGCGGACAAGCAGTGTCTCGAGTTCCTTCTGGGCCTTGGGGTATTCGCGGAGGAAGCGCTCGAGTTTGTCCCAGGCAGCCTGCGGGAAATCGCGCTCGAAGCCTCCGATGCGGCCCATGTTGGTCGTGAGGCGCGCACCACAGATCTCCTCGTAGATCTCATACACGAGTTCCCGGTACTGCATCACGTAGAGGAAGCCTGTGAAGGCGCCCGCGTCCACCCCCACGATGGAGGTGCAGATGAGGTGGTCGGTGATGCGCGCGAGCTCCATGACGATGACGCGGAGGTAGTCGACGCGCTTGGGTGTGCGGATGCCGAGCAACTTCTCGCAGGTAAGGTGCCAGCCCATGTTGTTGATGGGGGCGGAACAGTAGTTGAGGCGGTCGGTAAGCGTCGTAATTTGATAGAGGGGCCGGCGCTCGGCGATCTTCTCGAAGGCGCGGTGGATATACCCGACCGTCGCCTCGGTCTTGACGATCCGCTCGCCGTCGAGTTCGAGGATGTTCTGGAAGACTCCGTGGACGGCCGGGTGGGTGGGGCCCAGGTTGAGCGTCGTCGTCATCCTCTCGATGGATCCCTCCGGCAGCCTGATATGGTTCGTTTCGGACATAGTCATCGTTTGTGGGATGTCAGTGGAGGTCAACCTCTCCCGAACATCTCGTCGTCCTTGTCGATGCGCGTCTGGTCCTCGAGCGGGAACTCCTTCCGCAGGGGGAAGTAGTCCATCTCGTCCACGTTCAGCACGCGTTTGAGGTTGGGGTGGCCTATGAAGTTCACTCCGAAGAAGTCGTAGGTCTCGCGCTCCATCCAGTTGGCGGCAGCGAAGATGCGCGTGGCCGTGTAGACGTCGGGTTGAGCGACAGGGGCGTAGACCTTCAGCCGCAGTCGCAGGTTCGCGGAGAGGTTGTGGAGGTGATAGACGACGCAGATCTCCTCGCCCGCACGGTCGGGGTAGTGGACGGCCGTTAGATCCGTGAGGAAGCGGAAGGCCAGGTCGGCCTCGTCATAAAGGAAGCTGAGCACCTTGAGGTTCATCTCCCGCGGAGCGGTGAAGGTCAGCATCCCCTGGGGCTCACCCCATTCCGTGAGGCTGTCTCCGAACTGGTCGGTCAGCCGTTTGCGTACGATCTCTTGGGTCAGTGCCATGGGCGTTCGCGTTGCTGGATGTGTCCCGTCACTCAATGCCGTATGACTGCATCAGGGCCTTGTAGGGCTCGCTGTTGCGCCTGCGGAGGGATTCGTTGTGGATGAGGTCCTGTATCCGGAGCACCCCGTCGATGATGGCTTCGGGGCGGGGCGGGCATCCCGGAACGTATACGTCCACCGGGACGACCTGGTCGATGCCCTGCAGCACGGAGTAGGAGTCGAAGATCCCGCCGCTGGACGCGCAGGCGCCGACGGCGATCACCCAGCGTGGCTCCGCCATCTGCAGGTATACCTGGCGGACGACGGGCCCCATCTTCTTGGCGATGGTGCCCATCACCATGAGGAGGTCGCACTGGCGGGGCGTAAAGCCCAGGCGCTCGGCCCCGAACCGGCCCAGGTCGTAAGTCGATGCCATGGTGGCCATGAATTCGATACCACAGCAACTGGTGGCAAAGGGCAGCGGCCAGATGGAATTCTTACGAGCCAGCCCGACGACCTTGTCGAAGGAGGTGGCGAAGAATCCCTCGCCCATGTGGCCCTCGGGCATCGATGCCTGGTTGATACCCCAGTCCTTCTTGCTCTTCTCGTGTATGTTGAACCTTACCGGGCGACCCATAGGATGCGTTTGGGGTTTGTTATAGGGGTGTCGGATGCATAACAATCATCGGGCCTGATGGTTTGCCCTCCACCATGCCTTCCTGGCGGATCAGTCCTCCCATTGCAAAGCCTTCTTCCGGATGATGTACACGAAGCCTGCGAGGAAGAGGGCAACGAACAGGACGACGGCCATGAATCCGTCCCATCCGAGGGACCGGAAGTTGACGGCATAGGGGTAGAAGAAGATGACTTCGACGTCGAAGAGCACGAACAGGATGGCGACCAGGAAGTATTTGATGGCCATCGGCTGGCGGGCGTCGCCCTGCTGTTCGATGCCGCTCTCGAAGGTCTGGAGCTTGTCAGAGGTCCTGCGTTTGGGTCCCAGCAGATGGGAGACCGTCAGCATGACACCCACGAAGAGGAAGGCGAAGACTATCTGCAGGCCGATGGGGAAGAAGTCGCCGGATGTGCTTTCCGCCACCGACGGCAGGGCCGGGGTCTGCAAGAGAATGGAGGATCGCATGGGGCTCTTTTAAAAGTGGCGCAAAAATACGCCCGCATGCGGGAAAAACAAGAAAGGATGGGAAAAGAAAGGGGCCCGGCAGTGATGTCACCATCCCAATGCCGGGCCCCTCTCGGGTCGGTATGCAATGGCCGACTAGGGCCTGCCGCCCCCGGGCTTGGGAGGCGGGTTTTCCGAGGCAGGCTTGGCGCCGGGCTGGTTCTTGCTCGCGGCCTTTAGGAGTATCTCCTTGTTCTTGGCGGCATCCGCGTTGGCGGGGTCCACCTCGAGGAGCCTGTCCAGGAAGGCGACGGCACCCGTGTAGTCCTTCTTCACGTTCGCCGTGTAGCCGGCCATGTAGCCGAGGGCGATGACGAGCGTGTTCTTGTTCTTCACCCGGTCCTTGTCGGCCCTTTCGATGAAGAGCTGGCAGTCGGGTATCGCCAGGCCCTGCTCCATGGTGGAGTCGATCACCGACAGGGACCTGAAGCTCCAGTAGTAACCGTACACCTCATCCGGGAACTTGGCGGAATAGAGCTTGAAGATGCTGTCGGAACGCTGGAACGATCCTGCGCGGAAGTTCTCGAAGCCTGCGTTGTAGATGTCGGCCTTTCCGGGGTTGGGGTTCACGGTCAGCACCCGGGTGAACCACTCGGCCGACTTCGGCTGGTTCTTGACCCCCTTGAAGAAGTTGGCCGCCTTGCGGGTGTAGTCGATCTTGTTCTTCAGGGTCGTATCGGACTCGATGGCCTTCCCGAAGTACTCGTCGACCTGCACCTGGCGGGAGGGGAACTTGGCGCAGTTCATTGCCATCACGACGTAGTTCTCGGGCAGCACCTGGTCGGGACGGGCCAGCGAGAAGAATTTCTCCAGGAGCTCCACCGTCTTCACGGAGTCGCCCTTCTTGTCGTAGGAATAGGCCTGGAGACGGTAGAGGCGCGCGTCCGCCTTGTCGCCCTGGGCGGCAAGGAGCTGGGTGGCCTTGTCGATGGCCTTGTCGAAATCGCTCGAGGCGTAGAGCAGGCTGGCCTCCTCGTAGTCGAGGGCCGGCCCGGAGTCGGCGTTGGCCTTGTACTGGTTGAAATAGCTGGTCGACTTGTACACGTCCCTAGAGAAGTAGAAAGCGTAGAGGTCGTAATAGGCGGGCGCGAAGGCGGCGTCGAGCGCCACGGCCTCCTCGAAGTTCTTGATGAAGATCTCCCGCTGCTCGATGCCCTGGGTGAGGTACACCTTGGCGATCCTGTACTTGGCGGCGGCGTACTTGGGGTCGGCCAGCAGGGCGTTCTCGTAGGAGGTCACGGCATTGCCGCCGTCCATGAGCTTGCGGTAGGAATCGCCCAGCAGCACGTACACATAGGGGTCCTTGGTGCCCTTCTTCTGGGCATCGTAGATGGCCGTGGCCATCTTGAGCTTCTCAATACCGTATGCGGCGTCTCCCGACTTCTCCAGGTTGGCACGGGCGATGGCGGCGATGACCGGGATCTCCTTCCCCTTGGTGAGGCTCAACGCCGTCTCGAAACGCTGACGGGCGTCGTTGACCTTGCCCTCGCTCAGCTCGGCCTGACCCATGCCGGCCAGCAGGAGCGGATGGGCGGCGTTGGCACCCTCGAGGCCCTTCTGCAGGACGGCCTTCGCCCCGCCGGGATTGTAGAGGCTGAACTCGGCCTGCGCCAGCCAGTAGACGGCCTCCGCATCGGCGGGGTTCGATGCCACGACCTTCTGGAGCATGTCGCGCGCACTCTGGAAACGCTCGTAATACATCAGCTTGCGGGCCTCGGCAACCGACTGTGCCGACAGGCTCCCGGACATGGCCAGGGCGAACGCCATGAGGCCGAGGGTGGTTCTGATCTTGCGTGTCATCTTCATTTGGAATGGCGTAAAGTTATGGGTTATGGGTATGCCTTCACTCCTTCAGGTTGACCCTGCGGACCTGCAGCGACTTCCACTCCGGCACCAGGTAGGCCCGCTTGAAGATAAGCTGGCCCTGCTCGTGCTTGAGGAAATTGACGAAGCCGCGACCCAGTCCGGAGTAGTTCTCCTTCAACACGTAATACAGCTCCCGCGTCAAAGGGTACCTGCCGAGCGCGATGTTGGCCTGGTAGGGTCGGACATAGACCTCCTCCGGGCAGTTGGCGCACTGCAGGGCGGCGATGCGGACACGCTTCAGGAAGCTCAACTGGGCTGTATCCTCGGGGTTGCCGATCCAACCGACGCCTATGTATCCGATAGCGTCGGGATGATCCGCCACATAGTCTATCACGCCCTCGCTGGTCCGGGCCGCGACGACGGACGCCCCGAAGGGCTGTCCCCGCAACACCGAATCGAGAAGGAACCTGACGGTACTCGTGGCCACCGTGCCATCCATCACCTGCCGGTAGCGGTGCCCCGACGTGCCGTTGAGCATGGATCGGATCTCCGCCACCGAGAAGAGGCTGTCGCGGCAACGCTCGTTCACGATCACCGCGATCGCATCCCGCGCCACGGAGCCGTAACGGGGACGGAACTCAAGGGTGTCCTCGTAGAACAACTCCTCCTGCTCGCTGAGGCCGCGGGTAATCACTACCATCCGCGTGCTGTCGTCCTGGAGGTCACGGATGCACTCCGCCTCCGGCTTGTAGTGCGCCACGATCCTCGCCTCGGGATGGAGGGACATGAAGACCTGTATCTGCGAGTCCATCACCGGCCGGAAGGACTCGTCGATGCTTACGTGGATGGTTCCCGAAGTCAGGGTGTCGTCTCCCGCGATGACGCGGGGCTTCTTCCCCGGTCCGCAGGAGAGGGCGAGCATCAGGAAAAGGCCCATCGATATGTGGCGCATACGTTTCATGCCTGGATCGTGCTGTGGAGACCGGTCATCCCCTCCTCCGGCCGAGGCCCCTCCAGAGGCGGAACAGGCCGTAGACGACGCAGGCGCCGCCGAAGATGGCTGCCAGACCTGGGTCGATGGAGACGGACAACCCGAATCGGTCGTGTCCCAGGAACAACACACCCATGCTCGTCCATAGCAGACCCATGGATATGTTATACGCGGTGCGGATGCCCGACTGAACACCCTCCTTCCTCGATTCCGACTCGTGCTGTTCCATATGGACCGTGAAGTTGGCAAAATAGTGATTTTCTTTCCAACGTCAAGCCTTGGGCCTTTCCCATGGGATGCACCGGACCGACGTTTTCCACAAGCTTGCCGCCGGTCATGCCTTATCTTCGCGGGCGGAAAAGCCGTGACGTATGAGGATCCTGATGGTGTGTCTGGGAAACATTTGCCGAAGCCCGCTGGCCGAGGGCATCCTGCAGGAAAAAGCCTGGCGGTCGGGGCTGCCATGGAGCGTCGAGAGCGCAGGCACCAATGGCTACCATGACGGGGAACCGCCACACCCCCTATCCCGAAAAGTCGCCATGATCAACGGGATCGATATCAGCCGCCAGAGGTCGCGCCGCTTCCGGGCCGACGACTTCGAGAAGTTCGACCGCATCTTCGCCATGGCAGGCGATGTCCTGGATGAGATCAGGCGGATCGCCGGACGACGGTTCGACCCCGCCCGGGCCGATCTCCTGCTGAACCTGCTCCACCCGGGCAAGGACCTCGACGTGCCCGATCCCTGGGGTGGACCCGAATCCGATTACCACCACGTATACCGACTCCTCGACGATGCCTGTGCCAGACTCGTAGAGACGTACGCCGACAAACCCGTAACGAAGTGAAGATCAGACCCTCCCTCCCCCAGGGCACCCGGGACTTCGCGCCCCAGACACTGCGCAAACGGCAGTTCGTCCTACAGACCATACGCGGGGTGTTCGAACGCTACGGCTTCCAACCCCTCGAGACCCCCGCGATGGAGAATCTCGACACCCTCCTCGGCAAATACGGGGAGGAGGGCGACAAGCTCATCTTCCGTATCCTCAACAACGGACTCGACAACCCCGCCAAGCATGAGGCCGCGATGGAAGGGTTCCGCCAGGTGCTCGAGGGACGCAACAGCACCACCGTCACCGAGCGGGCCCTGCGATACGACCTCACCATCCCCTTCGCCCGTTTCGTGGCCATGAACCACGCCCAGCTGAACTTCCCCTTCAAACGCTACCAGATGCAGCCGGTGTGGCGGGCCGACAGGCCGCAGAAGGGACGCTACCGCGAATTCTGGCAGTGCGACGCCGATGTCGTCGGCAGCCCATCGCTTCTCTATGAGGCCGAACTCGCATCCATCTACCTCGATGCCTTCAGAAGCCTTGGCATACCCGTCTCCGTGCGCGTCAACCACCGCGGGCTCCTCGCTGCACTCGCCGAAGCCTGTGGTGGAGCCGGTCGACTTACCGATATCACCGTGTCCATCGACAAGCTCGACAAGGTCGGCCTGGAAAAAGTGATGGAGGAACTCGACCGCAAGGAATTCCCCGAAACTGCAACCGCAAAGATCCGCACCTACCTGGGCGTGGCCGGAGACAACTCAGAGAGGCTGCAGGCCGTCGAAGGCCTGCTGGGTGGCTACGAAGCCGGTGCCAAAGGCATCGGGGAACTCCGCTGGCTTCTCGACTTCCTCCGCCGCGACGACGGAACGGAACCTCTCGAAATCGACCTCACACTGGCCCGGGGCCTCGACTACTACACCGGCATGATCTTCGAAGTGAAAGCCCTCGATGCCCAGATGGGAAGCATCGGCGGAGGCGGCCGCTACGACGACCTCACCGGCCTCTTCGGCGTGCCGGGCATCCCAGGCGTGGGCGTGTCATTCGGCATCGACCGGATCTGCGATGTCATGGAGGAGAAGGGCCTCTTCCCGGCATCGCTGGAGACAGGCAGCCGCGTGCTGTTCTTCCACCTCGGACAGGCCGAGGCCCGGCATGCCTGGACGGTGATGCAACAACTCCGCGCGCGCGACACCGCCTGCGAGATATACCCCGAAGCGGCCCGCTTTGACAAACAGTTCAAATACGCCGAACGAAGACATATTCCGATCGTGGCCTTCGTCGGCTCAGAAGAGATCGCGGCGGACACCGTCCGTTACAAGGACCTTTCCACCGGCGAACAAAGGACAGTCCCTCGGACCGCCTTCCTCGACGCCCTTTCCCCTTCCTGACCCACTCCCCCAGTATTGCAAACCTGACCCAGAGTTGGGAAACCATCCCATTTATGGAATTCAGGATTTCCTGAACACACCCTCCAAGGGTGGGGTGACCCTCCAAGGGTATTCCCAGAAGGAAAATGTCGGGAAACTCCCCCAGGTTTTGAGAACCCTACCCGGTTCTCAAAACCCCACATGTCCTGAGAACTACCCCCGGTTCTGAGAACCTTGATCGGTTGCGCACAGGGGAGAAACTTGCCTTCGGGCGGGTTTCGCCGATTTCCGGCGCGGCCCGATGGGGTTGGACTATCTTTGCAGGATGAACAGCTCTGCGAACCGGAACATCCGGGAGTTGGACTTCGAGGAGCTCTCGCAGTTCCTGGAGGAAGCGGGTGAGAAGAAGTTCCGCGCCCGGCAGGTATGGGACTGGCTCTGGAAACACCATGCCCACAGCTTTGCAGAGATGACAAACCTGTCCAGGGAGCTGCGCGAACGCCTAGGCACCGCCTTCAGCCTGCCCGCACTCACGGTGGATGCCACGCAATACAGCTCCGACGGTACGATTAAATCGCGGTTCCGCACACACGATGGCCACAAGGTGGAAGGCGTCATGATCCCTTCGGCCGAACGCTTTACGGCCTGCGTTTCGTCCCAGATCGGCTGCAGCCTCACCTGCAAGTTCTGCGCGACAGGCTACATGGAGAAACGCCGCAACCTGCAGGCTGACGAAATCGTCGATGAGGTGGTGCTGGTCGGGCGGCAGTGCCAGACGGTACACGGCAAGAAGCTCACCAACATCGTCTTCATGGGGATGGGCGAGCCGCTCCTCAACTACCGGCAGGTGATGGGTGCCATCGAGCGCATCACCTCGCCCGATGGGCTCGGCATGAGTCCCCGCCGTATCACCGTCTCCACCGCCGGTATCGCCAAGATGATCCGCCAGCTGGGAGATGACAAGGTTCGCTTCCACCTGGCCCTCTCACTGCACGCGGCAAACGACCGCAAGCGCAACGAGATCATGCCCATCAACGGCTCCAACGACATCCGCTCGCTCGTCGACGCCCTCAATCATTTCTACAAACAGACGGGCACCAAGGTGACCCTCGAATACATCCTCTTCGACGGCTTCAACGACGGCCCCACTGACGCGGAGGAACTCACCCGCATCTACCGCCAGGTACCGGCCGACCTGGTCAACATCATCGAATACAACCCCATCGATAACGCCAGTTTCCAGAAGCCCGACGAACAGAAGACGGCCGCCTTCATGGCCCTGCTGGAACGCAACCGCGTCAACGCCAGACTTCGGAAGAGCCGCGGTCGCGACATAGACGCCGCCTGCGGACAGCTCGCCAACAAGGAGATACAGGCGTTCTGACAATCCCCACCCCACCGACATGGCAAAGACGACCGGTTTCCAGAAATTCATCACGCGGAAGAAGGGCAGTGTCATCAAGGAGGAGGCCCGGCAGGAGAAGCGTCGCATCAAAAAGGAAAGAGCCGAAGCGATCGAACTCCGCCGCAACCGGCCGCCCTCCATCCCACGGAACCCCTCCGCAGAAGCCGATGCTACCGGCAACCCTTCCGGCAGACCCTCCATCGTAAAGAAAAAGCCGCCCGTCGAGGAGAAGATGCCCCTCAACAAGTACATCGCCCACTGCGGCGTCTGCTCCCGACGCGACGCCGCCGAACTAGTGCGACAGGGAAAGGTGAAGGTGAACGGCACTCCCGTCCTCGAGCCCGGCTACAAGATGGCCGACACCGACAGCGTCACCGTCAACGGCAAGAAGGTATTCCCGGAGAAGAACCTGGTCTACATCCTGCTCAACAAGCCGAAGGACTGCATCACCACCGCCTCCGACACGCACGGACGCAAGACCGTCATGGACCTCGTCCGCAGCGCCACCCCCGAACGCGTCTACCCCGTCGGCCGGCTTGACCGCAACACCACCGGCGTGCTCCTGCTCACCAATGATGGCGAACTGGCCCAGAAACTCAGCCACCCCAGCTTCGAAGTCAGGAAGACCTACGAGGTACGCCTCGACAAACCCCTATCCAAGGCGGATTTCGACAAGATCGTCGCCGGAGTGACCCTAGACGACGGTCTGGTCAACGTCGACGCCCTTGCACACCCCGACCCCAAGGACAGGTCCGTCGTGGGCATCGAAATCCACAGCGGCCGCAACCGGATCGTCCGACGACTCTTCGAATCGCTCGGCTACGACGTCCGCAACCTCGACAGGGTCGTCTTCGCCAACCTCACCAAGAAGAATGTGGACAGGGGTAAATGGCGCTTCCTGCAGGAAAAGGAGGTGAGGCTGCTGAAATTCCTCAACAAGTCATTCCTCAGGCGAACCCGTAGCGAGCACACGCCATGAGATACGAGACCCTCCTAGAGACGGATGACCTCGTGGCCGTCTCGAAACCCTCCGGCCTCCTCACCCTGCCCGACCGACACGACCAGGCCCTGGACTCGCTCCGCGGACTCCTGGCCCAGCGCTACGGCGAGATCCTCACCGTCCACCGCATCGACCGCGACACGAGCGGACTCCTGGTCTTCGCCCGCCACCTCGAGGCGCAGCGCGCACTGACACGTCAGTTCGAAGAGCGATCGGTGGAGAAGACCTATCTCGGACTGGCCGTGGGACGCATCGCGGAAGAAGCCCTGACCATCGACCAGCCCATCGGAGAACATCCGCACATCAAGGGGAAAATGACGGTGACGCGTCACGGCCGCCACGCCCTCACCCATGTCAGGACCCTCGAAAGGCTCGGGCGTTTCAGCTGGCTGGAGATCCGAATCGAGACGGGCCGCACCCACCAGATACGCGTCCACCTGGCCCATTCCGGCCACCCCATCGCCTGCGACCCTGTATACGGCTCCGCCGACAACATTCTACTCTCCTCCATCAAGAGAAATTACAAACCCTCCGGCGGGGATGGCGAGGAGAGACCGCTGCTCGGTCGCCTCGGACTTCATGCCTGGCGACTCTCCCTGACAGATCCGAAAGGCAATCCCCTGCAGCTGGAAGCCCCCCCGCCCCGCGACCTGGATGCATGCCTCCGGC
>RGVM01000230.1 GCA_010027295.1 Chitinophagia bacterium | reverse complement strand
CGGCCCGCTGCAGGTCGGCCGTCAGGGCGGGCGTCTGCGGCAGCACCTGGATGGCCGCACGCCGTACGCCGGCGGAGGGGTGCGTGAGCGCCCTGCGGGCGGCGGAGAGGGCGGCGGTGTCGCCACGCCGGAAGACTCCCAGTCCGTGCATCGTCCAAAGGGCGTGTATGGCGGGCGCGTTGAGGCCGATGGCGTCGAGAGACCTGTCGCCGGCCAGCCGCACCAGGGATGGCATGACGGATGCGTCGCCGCGCTCCACCAGCAGGCGCTGGGCGGTCGTTCGCCAGAACATGTTGGGGTCCGACAGGGCGGCCACCCATGCCTCGGGGCCTTTCCCGGCGAGAGATTTCGTGTGTGCGTCACCGTTACCCCTGGGTACGATGCGCCAGATACGGCCGCGTTCGTGGTCGCGCAGCGGGTTGACATAGGCGTTGCCGGCACCGTTGACGGCCTGGAGTCCGGCCCGCTCGAGGGTCGGCGTGGGGTTGTGCTGGATGATGAAATCGTACCAGTCGGTCACCCATACGGCACCGTCGGGTCCCACTTCGGCCTGTATGGGCCCGGCCCATTCATCGGCGCTGACGAGGAGGTTCCATCCGTCACCCCGCTCGCGGAAGCCGGCGCCCTGCGGCTCGAGCCGTACGCGGTGGACTAGCCGGCCCGTCGGCTCGGTCACGAAGGCCACCCGGTTCCAGTATTCCCGGGGGAAGCGGCGGGCCGTGTACAGCGAGTGCCCGGCAGCGGCCGTGAAGCCGCCGAAGACATCCACCTGCCGGAGGTTCTTGGTGGCCACGCGCATGTTGTAATGGTCGTCGAGCTTCTTGACGCCGCTCTGCCGGATGCCGGCCATGTCGAGGTGGCGCTTGGGGATGCCGCCGTAGAAGGCCGTGTGTGTGTTGTTGGCGGTGGAGAGGAAGACGTCGTACTCCTCCGAGAAGCCGAGGCCCCAGGTGTTGTTGCTGGTGGTGCCGAGGAACTCGAGTTCGGACCCGTCGGGGGCGAAGCGGTAGAGCCCCTGTGCGAACTTGAGCGAGTCGGCGCCCACCTTGCCCTTGAAGCCGGAATAGCCGACGACGCCCCAGATGCGGTTGTCGGGACCGTACCGGAGGTTGGAGGCCTGTGCATGCGTGTCCCACTTGCCCCAGCCCTTGAGCAGTTCGCGCTTGACATCGGCCCGGCCGTCACCGTCTGTGTCCTTCAGGAAAAGGAAGGAGGGCGCGCAGGACACCATGATGCCGCCGTTGACGAAGGTGAAGCTGGTGGGGATGTTGAGGCTGTCGGCGAAGAGGGTCGACTTGTCGGCCCTGCCGTCGCCGTCAGTGTCCTCCAGGATCTTGATGCGGTCGTCGCCGCGGTCGTCCTCGCGGATCTCGTTGGGGTGGCCGCGCTCGTCCCAGTTGATATAGATGGGGTTGACGACCATGGGCTCGGAGGCGAACAGCTTCAGGTCGAAACCCGCCGGCACCTGCATGAGCGATTGCGACTGCTGGGGACTGAGCGACTCCTGCACCCTGGGGGCGGGGTCCCGCTTCTCGTAGTTGGGCACGGGGCCGTCGAAGTATTTCGGGTCGGCGATGGGATAGGCCTTCAGCCGGCTAAGTGCCTCCTCCCCCACCGCCCAGAGGATCCCGTTGCGGACAAGGTCGAGGAAGCCGGGGTTGCGGAAAGTGTTCTCGTCATGGCCGTAGGCCGTGTAGAAGACGCGCCCCCTGCCATAGTTACGCACCCAGGTGTAGGGCTCGCGGCGGCCACCCTCCGCGCGCTCCATCAAAACTTCGATGTCGGGCGAGAGCCGGTCATGGACGTATGTCTCGTCCTTTGTCCAGAAGTCGGATATTCCCTTCAAGACGGGATGCCCGGGCCGGGAGATGACGGAGGGGAAGGAATCGTATCCATGCGTCTTGAACTGACCGCCGATCAGCGCGACCACTTCGGGATCGTTGCGGAAGCACCAGGAGGCGCAATGCAGGGGTATGAAGCCCTTACCGGAACGGACGAACGAGAGCAGGGCCTTCGACTGGGAGGGCGTAATGCTGTCGTGGTTGGCGTAGAGCACCAGTCCGTCATAGGGAGCCAATGCAGCCTCGTCGAGAACAGCCGGATCGGTCGTGTAGGAGATATTGATGCCCGCCTTGAAATACTCTTTCAGGAGGATCGAGGCCAGCTTCTCTGATTCGTGGTGCCGGCTCTCATGCCCGAGGAAGAGGATCTCCAGGCGACGCGGCGACGGACCTTCGGGCAGCAGTGAGAGGATGGGAATCAGGGCCAGGAAGGCCAATAGCGCCTTCAGCTTCCCCAGTCGGAAAATGCGGTTCATGTGGATAGGGTTGTACAGGCATACAATGTACGCAAAGGCTTCGAAAAGCAGGGAGACTTCCAGCCATGGATGGCTCCGCCCCTTTTCGTCGAAGATCAGGATCCCTGCAGTGCTAGCGGACATAGATGGGTGTGGCCCGGTGTGACGTCACCCTTCCGTTCCCATGCCCCGTCCCCTGAAGGCACACATTGCCCGGACTACACCCGAAATGCATACCGGCACCCCTTGGCAGACAAATCAACCGGTCCGTTGAGGCATGCCTCCATCCCTTCGCCGGGGCCGTATTCGCCCGACGATTCCGAGTCTTATAAATATTTTTAATGATTGCTATTAGATATATAAATAATGAATATGAGAGGCGCACGGATACCTTTGCCGCGATAAAAATTAAAATCCAAGGAAAATGGCAAGGATCACGGTAGCGAAGGGGGACGGCATCGGACCCGAGATCATGGATGCGACACTGCACATTCTGCGTGAGGCGGGCGCAGCGCTGGAGGTGGACGAGATAGAAGTCGGCGAGAAGGTCTATCTCTCCGGCAACACATCCGGCATCGCCGCGTCCTCATGGGACGTGATCCGCCGCAACAAGGTGTTCCTGAAGGCGCCGATTACAACTCCGCAAGGTGGCGGCTACAAGAGCCTCAACGTCACCACCCGCAAGTTCCTGGGCCTCTATGCCAACGTGCGCCCCTGCCGCAGCCTGCACCCCTTCGTCGGCACGAAGCATCCCGTGATGGACGTGGTCATCGTCCGCGAGAACGAGGAGGACCTCTACGCAGGCATAGAACACCGCCAGACCGACGAGGTGGTGCAATGCCTCAAGCTGATAAGCCGTCCTGGCTGCGAGCGCATCGTGCGCTACGCCTTCGAATACGCCAGCCAGCAGAAGCGCCGCAAGGTCACCTGCTTCACCAAGGACAACATCATGAAGCAGACGGACGGACTCTTCCACGCCGTCTTCGACGAGATTGCGAAGGAGTACCCCGACATCGAGAACGAGCATTGGATCATCGACATAGGCGCGGCGAAGATGGCCGACACACCCGAAGCCTTCGACGTGATCGTGATGCCGAACCTGTACGGAGACGTGCTGTCCGACGTGGCCGCACAGATTGCGGGTTCCGTGGGACTCGCCGGCTCCGCCAACATAGGCGAGGAATGCGCCATGTTCGAGGCCATTCACGGGTCCGTACCCCGTCGCGCGGGCCAGGATATGGCCAACCCCTCAGGACTGCTGCAGGGCGCCATCATGATGCTCAACCACCTCGGACAGACGGAGGTGGCTGAACGGGTGCAGAACGCATGGCTGTACACCATCGAGGAGGGTGTGCACACCTACGACATCTTCAAGGAAGCCGTCAGCCGCCGGAAGGTCGGCACGCGCGACTTCGCGCGCGCCGTGGCCGCCAACCTGGGGAAGCGGCCAGAAACGCTCTCTCCCGTCAGCTACGCCGGCAGCGAGGCATTGCGCCTCCCCAAATTCACGCGCGCACCCCAAGCCGTCAAGGAACTCGAGGGTGTGGATCTGTTCGTGCACTGGTCCGGCAGCTCACCCGACGAGCTGGCAGGCATCATGAAGGGGCTCGAGTCGACAGGCGCCAAACTCTCCATGATAACGAACCGCGGCATCAAAGTGTGGCCCGACGGCTTCCCCGAGACCTTCTGCACCGACCACTGGCGCTGCCGCTTCAAGCACGCGACCGGAGATACGCTCGACAAGGCACTGATCCCCGCCCTGCTCACGCACGGACTCGAGGCAGGCATCGACATCATCAAGACCGAAAACCTCTATCGATTCGACGGGAAGCCCGCCTACTCGCTCGGACAGGGACAGTGAGCCATCCAACAAACGATACATGATGGATTTGAAAATCATCGACGGTGTGTTCTCCCAACAGGAGGCCATCGACATCCTCACGGAAATGGTCAGGCTGAAGATCCGCTTCCACGAGCGCCATATAGAAAACGCCTCCCAAATCGAGGACATCTCCCACCGGGAGGCCCGCATACGTGAACTCCAGAGCGAACTGCAGGAGGCGAGGGAAAGGATCCTCGCCGGAGACACGAGTGTGTCCCTGGGCGGTTCCGTGAGCATAGGGTCCTGAGTCCGCCATTTCCCGGGAATACCGGAGATTCTCTTACATTCACATCGTTTGAAGAACGAGAATCGGAACGCATGAGGACATGCTGGTTGTCGGCACTGCCGATCCTGCTAATGGCAAGTTCCTGCTACAACGAAGACGCCTATTTCAAGGTGGCGGAGGAACGCATCCGCAAGTACAAGCCCCATCGGAAGGACCTCGCCATAGTGGTGGACTACCGGAAGAACATCTTCCGCGAAAGACTCTACCTGCTGGACATGCGCAAACGGGAAATCATCCTCTCGAGCAACGTGTCCCATGCAGGATGGTCCGGACTCCTATGGGTCTGGCTCTACAGCAACAAGGTGGGTTCCAACAGAAGCTCCAAGGGAAATTTTCTGACGGCCGAAGTGTACTCCGGCAGATATGGGCGATCCATGAAGATCAAAGGCCTCGACAAGGGCGTTAACGACAATGTATGCAAGAGGGCTGTGGTGTTCCATTCCGACCGGAAGATGCCATACCCTTGGTCGAACGGATGCTTCGCGACACCCGAAGATGTGAACAGGCGCATCATCGACAGGACGCAGGGGGGCGTGCTCGTCTGCGTGATCGATTGAATGGAAATGCCCAGGCATCCTGGACCTATTGTCCATTCGTTATGTCCGTGGCATGCCTTGTAAACAGGCCCTTCCTGCCCGGGGAACATCCAACGACATGTGGAATGAATTCGATTCCCATCTCCCCAGTCATTCTAAC
>RGVM01000229.1 GCA_010027295.1 Chitinophagia bacterium | reverse complement strand
CAAGGTAGGCGGTGGTGCGGTGGGCGTCGACGTGATCGGGTCCGTTCTGGGCGTCATCCTCGACGATGAAGACGACGGATTCCTTCCATACGGGGCTGAGGGACAGGTGTTCTATGAATCTTCCGACGGCGAGGTCGTTATCGGCCACGTGTGCGAAGGGAGTGGGTCTGCCTGGTTCCAGGCCTTCGGTATGGTCGTTTATGAAGCGGAGGGTGTTGAGCCTGGGCAGGGCTTTGGCGGCCACGAGGGAGTCGAACTCGTGTCTCCATTGGTGGAAGCGCGTGGTGTCACGGACGCGCTCGTCCCAGCTGGTGAAGTAGGGGCAGAAATGGCCTTCGAGTGCGGGGATGTTGGCCTTGTAGTCGTCTGCGAATTCGCCGTATGTCCGGTAGCTGACGCCGTGGCGTCGGCAGAGGTCCCAGATGAAGCCGTTCTTGTTGTTGGCTATCGCGCGGTTGCCTTCGGCGTCGTAGTCGCCGCCTCGCCCTCCGTAACTGGTTGGCCATGTCTTTTCCAGGTAGTCGGTGGCGTAGGCGCCCATGCTCCAGTTGTGGCCGTCGGCGCTCACTTCTCCATCGACGAAGAAGTTGTCGAGGAGGACGAACTCCCTGGCGATCGCATGCTGGTTGGGGGTTATCCGTTCGCCGAACAGCACGAGCGAGGAATCGCCATTGCCCTGTGGGATGTCGCCCAGCACCTGGTCGTAGGTACGGTTTTCCTTGATGATGTAGAACACATGGCGGATCGGGGACGGGTCACCCAACCGTGAGGGGATCGGGTTTCCGGCTTCTCCACCCGGGGCTGTCCTCCGTTCGGAGGTGTAGGGTATGTTCCGGTACACCTGGGCCGTGAGGTAGGCAAGGGCCTTGTCATCGGGGATGTCGACAATGCTCATCGTGCCTTTGAAGAGACCGCCGATATATTGGACTTCGGGGGGTTTGGCGACATCGCCCTGCTGATAGGACACCTTTTCATCCGTATCGACGGGGTTGGGTCCGTAGGGGTTGGCAAAGGAGGAGAATCCCTTGCCATTGGCCGTGAAGATCCGGTCGCCAGCGGTACGGACGGACGTGGGATACCAGCCTACGGGGATGAATCCCCGGGATCGGGAGTGTCCGGGCATGGAGACGTTGAATACGGCGAGGCAGTTGTTGTCCGCATTGGCCACGTAGAGTGTCCTTCCGTCCCCGGACAGGCAGAGGCTGTTGGTCGTGGAGCCGGGAGGTGCGTCGGGATAGGGTGCCGTGTTGAGGACTTCCAGGGTCCGTCCCGTTCTCGTGTCGATGACGGAGACGGAATTGTCGTTGGCATTGGCCACGTAGAGGATGCGGCCGTTGCGGGAGAGGCACAGTTCGTTGGGGTTGTCACCGGTGGGCCAGCCGACGGTGCGTCCTGTGGCGAGTTCCCTTTTCAGCACGCTGTCCCCGCCCCAGAGAGAGATGTAGAGGTATCTGCCGTCGGGTGAGGAGATGCATGCGTACGCTTCTGATCCCAAGGGTGTTTTTGAAGTCACCCTTCGTGTCCGCAGGTCTATCTGATAAAGGGTCTTGTCATCTCGGGTGACCACGTAGAGACGTTTGCCGGACCTGTCTACAGCAAGTCCGGCGGGTGCGATGCGGTTGGGCCATGGTTCACCGAGTGTGATGCCAGGAAGCACGCGCAGGGAGTCGTGAGTGATGTCGAACTCGAGGATGCGGTTGTCATGACCTCCCGAGGCGTAGAGGGTCTGGCCGTCCGGGGAGAACACGAGTCCGTACCAGGCTTTGTCCACGATGCGGCTGTGCATGATCTTTTCGCCCTGGATATCGATGAGTTGAATGGATTGGACGCCCTGTCCGTTGTTGGTGACGGCGATGCGCCTTTTGTCCGGCGAGACGGCCATCTGTAGGGGAAGGTCCCCCAGCGGGATGCTTCTGCCGGCTGGAGATAGCGACCAGCCGTTGGGCAGGGTGACAACAGGTGTCGGTTGGGCAAGTACGCCGGATGAGAGTGTGAGCATCATCCATGTCGCCAGTCGGTAGCCCTGCATATCCCGGGCGATCTCCAGGAGGCTTTGGGGCCATGTCATCATCCATTGTCGGGCTGTCATGGTTGGAATGATTTTTTCTGTGGGTGATTTCTGCACAAGAGGACTGATAGATGTCAACTCTTTGCGGCTGTGGATGAAATGGGTGGCATAACGAATACACTTACTTAATCCGAATAGAGAAGAAATTGGTTATCATTGCAAATCTGCCATGTTGCCTGCCCACACAGGTGAAATTACCAACGCTATGCATCGGCAGAGCCCTACGAAAATAGCCATTCCAGTGTGTGTCCTTGGCCACATATCCTCCGGATTCTCTA
Organism: Chitinophagia bacterium; assembly: GCA_010027295.1. GTDB lineage: Bacteria > Bacteroidota > Bacteroidia > Chitinophagales > Chitinophagaceae > Pollutibacter. The sequence goes on along the minus strand of RGVM01000229.1, from coordinate 2,844 downwards.
GAATCCTCCTGTTTTTGGCCCTACTATTCTCGCAGGCGGAGGGTCTGTGCCAGTTTAATGCCGGGGATTTCAATACATCCGGCTCTGCGGTCTTCACGGGTAGTGGTTGTTTTCGGCTTACTCCGGAGGTGATTGGTCAGGGAGGAGCCATCTGGTATCGTCAGCGCATCACCCTGGCTTCGGATTTCGACATCAAGGCAACGGTCTATCTGGGTGTCAATGATCAGACCGGCGCGGACGGGGTCGCCTTCGTCCTTCAGCCCTTGAGTAACAACTTTGGCGGATCAGGGGGCGGCCTGGGCTACAGCGGACTTTCCCCCTCCCTCGCGGTGGAGATGGATACCTGGCAAAACTTCAACGATCCTGTTTTCGACCACATTGCGCTCATGTCAAATGGTGTTGCCGACCATGCCTCGCCGAACAACCTGCAGGGGCCATCCGAACTCCTGCCCAACCAGGCCGATGCAGAGGATGGCGTGACAAGGCCCGTGCGGATCGTCTGGACGGCGTCCACAAAGCGGTTCCAGTTTTATTTCAACAACGTGTTGAAGATCGACCGAACGGCAGACATCGTTACGGACATCTTCGGTGGGAATCCCAATGTGTACTGGGGTTTCACAGCCACCACGGGCGCCTACATCAACGAGCAAAGGGTATGTCTGACGGACTATCTGTTCACGCCGCAGAGGGTCTGCAGCGTTCCTGACTTCCAGCAGTCTGCAGAACAGTGCCTGTCAGGCAACCGTTTCAATTTTGTCAACACGACCGTGGAGCAGGGAAACGTACAGTACACATGGCGGTTTGGCGACGGCAGCGTGTCGACGCAGAAGGATCCCGTCAAGACCTATGCTGCCGCGGGGGTGTACGACGTGAAGTTGGTGGTGTCGGGCGATGGTGGATGCCTGGACAGCATCACAAGGCAGGTACGCGTCCGCCAGACGCCTGCTGCGGGCTTCCAGGTGGACAATGCTGGGCAGTGTTTCCGATTTAACCTTTTCTCATTCAGATCCGCGGCTCAGCCGTCCGGCCTTTCGGTCAGCCACCTGTGGCGTTTCGGCGACGGTTCCGTCTCCACTCTGACCGACCCTGCCTACAGCTATGCCTCTCCGGGTAGTCGAACGGTGCGGTTGACGGTGACGAGTTCGGAGGGATGCGCCGACAGTTCGGAGAGGACTTTGCAGGTCCATGCCATGCCGGTTGCGGCATTTTCGGTTGGAGATACAGTGCAGTGCCTGAACCGGAATGATTTCCGCTTCACGGACCTGTCCGTTGCGGGTGCGGGAACCCAGCGGTCATGGTTGTTCGGTGACGGATCTTTCGGTGCTGGGCAGTCCGTGTCAAGAGTCTATTCGGCTGCGGGCACGTATGATGTCCGGCTAACCTTGGTGAGTCCGGAAGGCTGTCGTGACAGTGTCACGCGTCGTATGCGGGTGCTTGCGGTACCGAAGGCGGCTTTCGACGTGAACGATGCCGACCAGTGCCTGCGCGGCAATCTATTCTCCTTCACGAACCTTAGTCAGGCCAATGGTACGACCGCGGCGTATCAGTGGTCGTTCGGGGATGGCGCCACAAGTGTCGTCGCAGCCCCCGGTCATGCGTACACGACGGCGGGTGTCCGTGTCGTGTCACTCTTGGCTTTGAGTACGGAGGGCTGCCGAGACAGTTTGAGTCGGTCGGTAGAGGTCATGTCGCATCCTGTCGCGGCTTTTGCCGCCCCTGCCGACCAATGTTTTCGGGGCAATCTCTTCAGTTTTGCGAGTCAGTCGACGCTTGCTGGCGGCAGCATCTCGGAGACGCGCTGGTCGTTTGGTGACGGGGCTAGCGCGACGGGCCTGCAGTCGCAACGGACATACCTTCAGCCGGGCGAATTCACCGTCAGCCTTTTCGTACTGGGCGCCAACGGCTGTCGCGATACCCTCTCGCGACCAGTCTCTGTGCATCCGAATCCATCGGTGCAACCCGTCGCGCCACCGGCCGCACAGTGTCTATCCGGCAACCGTTTTGATTTGCAGGTGGTTTCAACGATTGTATCCGGCTCGCTAACCTCTCATGGCTGGGATTTCGGCGACGGTACGGGCGCAGGCGGGATTGCCGTGACGCATTCCTATTCCCGGTACGGTGTGTTTCAGGGTCGGGTATGGGCCTTGTCGGATCGTGGTTGCGGAGACACGACGTCTTTCACGACGGATGTCCGTCCGGAGCCGAATGCCGTCTTTTCTGCCGAGGGATCCGCGTCGATATGCGAGGGCTCTTCTGTCCTGTTGAGGTCGGGCGGAGAGATGCCCGGTCGTCTTCACCAGTGGCTGCTGGATGGTATACCTATTGCAGCGGCGACCGACAGCCTCTTCATCGCGCGCCTGGCGGGGGCGTATCGGCTGAGGGTAACGCTTGGCATCTGCCAGCGGACGAGTTCTCCGATGCCCGTCGTGGTCAATCCTCTGCCGGTTATGTCGGCCGATACACCGGCTGCGCGCTGCCTGACGGGTAACAACTTCACCTTCCGGAGCCGTTCGAGTGTCGTCACGGGCACGGTCACCCATGGCTGGGACCTGGGTGATGGCAGACAGGCACAGAGTCCAATGGTGACGCATGTGTATGGCTCCCCCGGCCAATTCCGGGTACGGCTGCTGGTAACGACCGACAAGGGTTGTACGGACAGCCTGTTCCTGCCGGTGGTGGTCTATGCCGAACCGGAGGTGATCGTCACGCCGGGTCCTGTGCGGGAGATCTGCGCCAGCGACAGTTTGCCGCTCGTATCGGGCTCCCTGCCCGGGAGCGGTACGATCCGTTCCCTGCAATGGAGTCTGGACGGGCGGCCATTGCCGGGTGCCGTCGGCGGGACAC
>RGVM01000228.1 GCA_010027295.1 Chitinophagia bacterium | reverse complement strand
GGGCTGATGGGCGACTACACCCAGAACCCGGTTTCCCATTTCGTCTTCGGCGGGATTCTCGCCCTGGCGGCTGCGGCCTTCACCCTCATGCGCGTCTATATGCTGAGGCACCCGGAAACAGTATTGGAAGGCACAGACATGATAGCCTTCCGGGCGGCGACCCGACGATCGCTGTGGATGGGACCCGCCGCATACATCCTTGGGGCCCTCTCGAGTCTGCTGCATCCCTACCTGGCCTTCGCCATCTTCTTGATGATACCGCTGTTCCACCTCTTTCGTCAGCCACTATCGAACCATAACCATACGACACATGAACATAGCCATCATCGGCACGGGTAATGTCGGCGGCGCCCTCGCCACGAAATGGGCGGCCGCTGGACACTCGATACGCCTCGGTGTGCGCGACACATCACAGTTCAAGGGCAAGGCCCTGCTCGGGAATCCGAACACGGAGGCATGCAGCGTGGCTGAGGCCGTGGCGGCCTCCGAAGTCGTGCTCGTGTCCACGCCCGCCATGCATGCGGTGGAAGTGGCGCAGTCACTGGGCGATACGTCCGGAAAGATCATCATCGACGCCATGAACATCGTGATGGGCCGCGGCCCGCAGGGGTTCCAGAACACGGCCGACGCCATACTGGCCCACACGTCCACGCGTGACGTCGTCAAATGTTTTAATACGACTGGCTACAACAACATGGCTAACCCCGAGTACGGCGGCATGGCACTCGACCTCTTCGTGGCGGGCGACAGCGAACGGGGGAAGGCGGTCGCGATGCAACTGGCCCGGGATGCCGGGTTCGCCGAATGCTACGATATCGGCGGCAATGACCGATTCACCCTCATGGAGCAGTTCGCCTTTTTCTGGATCAACCTTGCCATGTTCAAGGGCATGGGCCGCGAGATCGGCTTCAAGCTCCTGATGAGGTAATTCCCCCATGTTGTCGGATTATCCATTTGAGCCCAGGCATTGGCAGGTTGGGCACTTCGTCTCCCTGTGATGCAAATCCTTCGTAGGCCAAGTGCGCGACCGTATCGTCCCCCGACGTCGGAAAACCGACGGCGAGGGCTGAGGTGGACATCCCGCAGGACCTACTTGCAATTTGAGGAAAAGGCGTACTTTTGCCGTCCTTCCACGGAGGAGTGCAGGAGTGGTTGAACTGGCACGCCTGGAAAGTGTGTATACTCGAAAGGGTATCAAGGGTTCGAATCCCTTCTCCTCCGCAAACTTCGAAAGCCGGCTTGCATTGCCGGCTTTTTTCATCTGATAGTACTCCGCCCCTTTCTCCTGTAGAGGTTTCCACTGGGCACAACCCATCGGTTCACCGTGGTGAACACCCCATCGGTTCTGCCTTGCCGTCGATCGGATCCGCGTGGCATCTCCCATCGGTTCTGTTTGGTATCCCACATCGGATCTGCGTGGCATCCCCCATCGGTTCCGCGTGGCACCGTACCGGGTGCCACGCCTGCGAGCTTGAAGGCCGCCCTTTCCGCAACCTTTCCGACCTTTCTCCGTGAGCACCCACGAACCGTGGCACTCCGCCTGCGGCGGATGGCACGGGGATATCCTTTAGCCCCGACAGCTCGCCTTCACAACCTCATCACCTTCATCGGCTGCAACCCATCGGTTCCGCGTGGCACGTTGAACGGGTTCCGCGTGGCACCGTCCCGGGTGCCACGCCTGCGAGCTTAAAGGGTGCCATTTCGACAACCCCTCCGACCTTTCTCCGTGAGAACCTGCGAGCCGTGGCACCCGAGACGGTGCCACGGAGATACATCTTAGCCCCGCCAGCTGCCCATTCGACAAACTTTCTCTTCCAGCAGGACGAGCCGCTCTACCTCTAAAACCTCACCCTCAGCCCTGCCGCCACGCTCACCGTTTTCGGATAGCTCTTGACGGGTCCTTCCTCGTTGGCACTCCGCAGCGCTGTCCGGTACTGTGGGATGACGCTTATGGAAAGCCTTTTCCCGATACCATATTCGATACCGGCGCCGACGACCGCGTTGACCGTCGTTGGCCGCAGTCCCTCGGCACGTACCGTGCCCAAGGGCTGGCTGGATGCGTTCTGGAAGGTCGTCGTGGCGGTACGGTTGACGAGGATGTTCATCTCCGCACCCGCCATGCCGAAGAATGTCAGCCGGCCGGTGCCGACACGGTACATGAGGTGCAGGGGGATGCTTGCGTACCGCGTCCGGACATCCGAGCTCTTCAGGCGGATGCTGTCGCCCACGCTGGGCGTCGTGCCCGTCTTGGGGTCGATGTAGAAGGTGCCGGCGGAGCAGTCGAGCCGGTATCTGACGTTGTTGTCCCGGTCCCTCACCGCCCTGATGTCCTTGGGGCTGATGCTGATCTCATTCTTCAGTTCCGAGAAGCCTGACTGTACCGATAGCCTCGGAGTGATATCGAAGGCGGCGTAAAGCCCCGGGGACACAGTGGTGCCGTAGGATTCCGTCTCTTCCATCTCCCGGTGTTCGCGGCCGTTGCGGGGCCCGAAGGTCTCGTCCTCCTCGATCTTCTTGTGGGTGGTGTTGGATGACAGCATCGGCATCAGACTGAAGCGGGACAACAGCTGTCTGTTGATCCCGGATCCTGTCTTGTTGCCGACCGCTGGCTTCGTCATGATCGGCGACACATGCTTCGCCATGACTCTGGTATCCAGCATCGGTGCCGCCAACGTGAACCTTCGGCCAGTAGTGACCGGTGTCACTACCATCGGCGATACATATCCCCTCTGCTCCAAGGGGGTCAGCTCGGAAGGGGCGACGATCCTCTCATCCCGGCCCTTTTCCCTGCGACTTCCAGGAAGGTTTGCAGCTTCTTCTCGAACAGGGTCCGTCATTCGTCCTGACATCAGCTGCCGCTGTATCGACCGGGGTATAGGAGCGTTTCCTGCAGAGGATGTTTCTAATTTCTTGTGGACCGGCGTCTCAGGTTTTGGGGAAAGTGCGGCACCCTGGTTCCGTACTTCCCCGGCCGATTTAGGAGCTTCCCTTGCAGGAAGGTTGGAAGGTCTCCGGGTAAGGACACGGGTATCCATGGCATCCGGGCCGGCTGTTGTCTTGGTATCAACCCTCTCTTCGGTGGTGTTCTCATCGGCCTCGGTGGCTGGGGTCACCATTGACTGTCTATCATTGCCGTCGCGGGTCTCTTTCTGACTGGCGGGTTCGCTGGAAGTGCGGAATTGCGTGGTTGCCTCAGTGGATTTTTCCTGTTGCCGCTGTTCTCGGCGCTGGCTGTCACGCCCCAGGAAATAGGATGCCGTCCCGACGGCGGCGAGGATGGCGATGCCGGCCAATCCCTTTAGGAGCAGGGGATGCATCCAGCCGGAGCCGCCGGAGGGGATTGGCTGCGGAGCAGGGGGAGGCGTCGGGCCTAGTCCTTTCTCGATGGCCGACCATAGTCCGGGAGAGGGGCTGTCCTCGGCGCCTTCCAGTCCGCGCCTGAACAGTCCGTCTATCTCGTTTTCGTGTAGATCTTCGGTCATAGGCTTCCGAGTTTTTGCGCCATCGACGCATCAAGCTTGAGTACCTCGCGTTGCAGGATGGACCTTGCGTCGGACAGGTTCGACTTGGAGGTCCCCTCGCTGATGCCCAGGAGTTCTGCGATCTCGCGGTGTTTCATCCCCTCGAACACGTACAGGTTGAACACCATGCGGTATGTCGGGGGGAGCCTCTGCACCAGCGCCATGAGCTCCTTCTGTCCGATGCTCGAGTGGGCCTGGTTGTCCTCCAACCCTCCGTGCATGTCCTCCTGCATGCTCACCACGGGGGCCATGCGCGACTTGGCGGCGTAGCGCTGCAGGGCGCAGTTCACCATGATCCGCCGCATCCAGCCCTCGAAGGAGCCCTGGTGCTTGAACTGGGCGATATGCGTGAAGATGCGGATGAAGCCCTCCTGCAGCACGTCCTCCGCCTCGGAGCGCGAGGAGGCGTAGCGCTGACACACTACGAACAAACGCGGTGCGAATTGCGCGTACAGCCGGTTCTGCGCCTGGCGGTCGCCCGCCACGCATCCTCTAATTAGGTACCCGAGGTCGTCCAAAGTGGAAGTACTCCTTTCGTCCATAGATGTTGGTGCGGTTGGAAGGGTTGGGTGGCCGTTGGGTTTTTTTTAACGGATGCACCAAAGGACGTGCCTGTCGCGAAGTTCGGGATTCCCGTTTTTGTTAATACATGGTTAAGCCGGAAAAAATCCGCGGGTCTCCGCCCAACCATAGCAAACCCGTTCCAATCATCATCGGTATACAGGCAATCGTACACAAAAAAAAATAAAAATCACAGCACATGAGAAACAACATGAAAGGCATCCTCGCGGGCACGTTCCTGTTCGCCGCATTCATCGCCATGGTGGGCATGTCCTCCTGCAACAAGGGAGACAGCTATCGCCAGACGAATCTTAAAGTGTATCTGACCGACCATCCGGCCGAGTTCGACAACGTCATGGTGAACATCGTATCCGTCGAGGCCAAGATCGACTCCGGCAGGTCCTCCTGCAAGGATGACCGCCATGGCGACCGCCCCGAGCATTTCGACTTCGACGGTGACGACCACCAGCGCAGGTCCGATGAGTTCGGTTATTGGACTCCGTTAGGGTTCGGGTCGGGCACCTACGATGTCCTCGCCCTCCGCAACGGCATCGACACCCTCCTCGGCACGGCCAGCTTCTCGGGCACGCTCCGAAAGCTCCGCATAGGCGTGACGAGCGTCACGGTCGTGAAGGCGGGTGTGAGCTATCCCGTTGTGCTGGACCCGACGTTGCAGAACTACCTGTATGTCCGTGTGCATGACACGGATATGGACCACAGGCCCGACAGCAGCAAGGTATGGGTAGACTTCGACCTCGGCCGCTCCATCGTAGAGTCCAACGGCAGGTTCTACCTGCGTCCCGTCCTCAAGCCCTTCAACGACCGCAGCTTCGGCGGCATCGAGGGGAATGTCACGCCCAAGGAGGCAGGTGCCGTGGTCACGGCCTATGGCGCCACCGATACGGCCGTCGCCATCCCCGACCAGAGGGGCCACTATTGCATCCGCGGCCTCGACCCGGGCACCTACCGCCTCGTCTTCGACGGCAACAACGGATATGCCGACAAGCAGGTCGCCAACGTAGCGGTGACGCGCGGGCAGAAGACGCGCGTGGAGGATGTAGTGCTGGTCAAGTGACATTCCCACCTTACGGTATCTATGCATCGCGCCCC
>RGVM01000227.1 GCA_010027295.1 Chitinophagia bacterium | reverse complement strand
GCCTGAGCCCGATATGCATCAACCCTGTTAAGAATCAGGCGACGATGAATTATTTGGATGGAATATTCGACTGATTTAATGACTTTTGCATAGACCCTGAACCAAACACTTATCCGCCAGTCCTGATGTCCCTATTCAACATTTTCACACAGAACATCGCGATCGACCTCGGAACCGCCAACACGCTCATCATCCACAATGATGAGATCGTGGTCAACGAGCCGTCCATCGTGGCCCTCGACAGAAACAACCCCAAGAACCTCCTGGCCGTCGGCAAGAAGGCGCTCATGATGCACGAGAAGACGCATGAGAGCATCCGGACGGTACGGCCTCTGAAGGATGGTGTGATCGCCGACTTCAACGCTGCGGAGCTGATGATCCGGGAGATGATCAAGATGATCCATCCCAAGAAGCCGCTGTTCCCCCCTAGTTGGCGAATGATGATCTGCATCCCCTCCAGCATCACAGAGGTGGAGAAGCGGGCGGTGCGCGACAGCGCCGAACAGGCGGGCGCCAAGGAGGTCTACCTGCTGCATGAGCCCATGGCCGCCGCACTCGGCATCGGCATCGACGTCGAGGAGCCCGTGGGCAATATGATCATCGACATCGGCGGAGGCACCACGGGCATCACTGTGATCGCCCTGGCAGGCATCGTCTGCGACCAGTCCATTCGTATCGCTGGCGACGAGCTCACGGCTGACATCATGGAGGCCCTGCGCCGATACCACAGCCTGCTGATCGGAGAACGGACGGCCGAGCAGATCAAGATCCAGGTTGGCGCGGCCACCAAGGACCTCGACAATCCGCCCGACGACATCGCCGTGAACGGGCGGGACCTGGTGACAGGCATCCCCAAGCAGATCATGGTGAGCTACCAGGAGATTGCCGATGCGCTGGAGAAGTCGGTCTTCAAGATAGAGGAGGCCATCCTCAAGGCGCTGGAGACCACGCCCCCCGAGCTGGCCTCTGACATCTACAAGCGCGGCCTGTACCTGACGGGTGGCGGGGCTTTGCTCAAGGGGCTCGACAAGCGCCTGAGCCAGAAGATTAAGCTGCCGGTGCACGTTGCCAACGACCCGCTGAAGAGTGTCGTGAGGGGTACGGGCATCGCCCTGCAGAACTACCAGCGCTATCCGTTCATTATGCGCTGAGGCGGGCTTCCCGCCCGCGGGGAACCTGTCGGAAGTTCCATAGCAGAGCGTCCATGAACAATATCAGAGAGCTGTTGGGCAGGTACTCCGCGCCGATTCTCTTCCTGCTGTTGCAGGCAGCCTCCCTGTCCATGCTCTTCCGTTTCAACCGCTACCACGAGTCGGTCTTCCTCTCCCTCTACAACGAGTTCGCCGGCGCCGTGAACGCCCGTTACGACGGCGTCACCTCCTACTTCTCGCTGCGCCGCCAGAATGAGGAGCTGGTGCGGCAGAACACCCTGCTGCTGAACCGGCTGCGATCCGACTTCGAACGGCCCGACACCTCGCAGGCGGCCGCCCCCGCAACCCTCCCGGAGGGTGACAGACGATTCCGGTTCCTGCCGGCCAAGGTCATCTCCAACAGCGTTGGCTCGCGGAAGAACTACCTCATGCTGCACCGAGGTACCGACCAGGGCGTGGCCGTCAACATGGCCGTCGTCTCTCCTTCTGGCGTCGTCGGAACGGTCGTCAACGCGAGTCCCAACATGTGCATTGTGATGAGCCTGCTGCACCAGCAGTCGAAGGTGGTGGCCGTGTTGAAGAAGGGCAGCGGCTACGGTGAAGTCACCTGGGACGGACGCGACCCTCGCTTCCTGAGCCTGTCCAAAGTGCCAAAGACCGTGGCGGTCGCCAAGGGCGACACAGTGCTCACGAGCCGGTATTCCGACAAGTTTCCACCCGATTATATCATCGGCTACGTTGAGTCGGTCTTAGAAGACCAGGTGACGAGCACTTACAACCTGAGGGTCCGCAGTTCGGTGGACTTCACATCCCTGCAGTACGCCTTCGTTGTCGCCAACCTGCAGGCGGCGGAGATGGAGGCACTGAGGAAAAGCACACAGGAAGTCAATGAATGACATCGCCAGACAGTTGCTGAGGGCCGTGGCATTCCTTGCCGTGGAAGCCCTGCTGCTCGACAGGGTACCGCCCGTACACCGTTTCCTGTCGCCGAGCATCTACCTGTTGTACCTACTGTGGCTTCCCTTCCGGCTGGGGCGTCTGCCCCTGCTGGGCATCGGCTTCCTCTACGGGCTGGTCCTCGACATGTTCACGCACACGCCAGGGCTTCATGCGTCGGCCTGCACGCTGGCAGCCTTCCTGCGACCCTATCTTATCCAAGTCCTCATGCCTCGCCTCGACGAGGATTCGGGGCGCTCGGAACCCTCCATCGGCAGCATGGGTGCGTTCCCCTACGCCACCTACCTGGCCCTGATGACGCTGTTTCACCAGGTTTGGCTGTTGTTCCTCGAATGGCTGGACCTGGGCGATGCCGGTTACTTCGCAATCAAAGTCGTCACCACCTCGGTCCTCAGCCTGACGCTGATGGCCGTCACCGAGGCGGTCTTCCGAAACAGGGGCCTGGAGGGCCGGACATGAGGGCGGACCGCATCCGACCCGGAAAACAAGACAGGGCAAGATGGCAAACCTGAGATACACGGAACCCCGCATGAACGTCATCCTGGCGATCATGTACGCCGTGTTCGGCATCCTGCTGGCGAGGCTATTCTTCCTGCAGGTCCTCTCGCCGGAGTATTCGATGCTGGCGATGGGCAATGCCGTATACCGCAAGACCGTCTATCCCGACCGCGGCATCATCTTTGACAGGAAGAACAGGCCCGTGCTAGAGAATACCATGACCAGGGACCTGATGCTCCTGCCCAGCCAGGTCAAGAAGGGCGACATGGCCGACATCTGCCGCATCCTGGGCATCGACACGGTGGAGTACCGCCAACGCATCGTGAACGCCATCGTGAAGAATGGCCGGTACCGGCCCACCGTCTTCGAGCCCGCCCTCACCATTGACAAATTCGTCAAGTTGCAGGAGAATTCGTTCCGCTTCGAGCCCGGCTTCTACCTGCAGGAGCGACCGATTCGGTCCTATCCCTACCATGCGGCCGCACAGATCCTCGGGTATATTGGCGAGGTGGACTCCAACATCCTGCGCCGCACGAACTATTTCTATCAGATGGGCGACTATCTGGGACTCAACGGCATCGAACGCTACTACGAGCGCGTCCTCATGGGGGTGCGCGGCGTCTCCTACCAGCTGCGCGACAACAAGAACCGCATCATGGGTGCCTATGAGGGCGGTCGTTTTGACACGGCTGCGAAGGCGGGAAGGAACCTCCGCACCTATCTCGACATGGACATCCAGCTGATGGCGGAGCGTTTCCTCGCCAACAAGCTGGGCGCCGTGGTCGCTATCGAGCCGCGGACGGGCGGCATCATCGCCATGGCCAGCGGTCCAACCTACGACCCCAACCTCCTGACGGGCTCGGAGCGGAGGCGCAACTTCTCCTGGCTGCTCACCGACACGGCGCGACCCCTCTTCAACCGTGCCATCAAGGGCCAGTACCCGCCCGGTTCCACCATCAAGCCCATGGGCGCCCTCATCGCGCTGGACGAGGGGGTCATCACCCCCGAATACGGCTTCGGCTGCGGCGCAGCCGTCCGATCCGGTGCACGCACGCAGGTGGCGGCCACGCGGCGGACCTGCGGCGGGCCATGGCCAATTCCTGCAACGCCTACTTCAGCCATATCTACCGCCTCGCCGTTGACAAGCCGTCCTTCCACAACGCCAGGGAAGGGTATGAACGGTGGAAGCAGTATGCGAACGCCTTCGGCATGGGAGTGCGGCTGGGGGTCGACCTGCCCAGCGAGGACAAGGGCCTTATCGCCGACACCTCCTTCTACAACAGGCTCTACCGCGGCAGCTGGAACTCCTGCAACAATGTCTTCCTCGGCATCGGCCAGGGCGAGATGACGGCCACGCCGCTGCAGATGGCCAATCTCATGTGCATCATCGCCAACAAGGGCTACTACTACACCCCCCACTTCGTCTCCTCCATCGACGGCGGGGGCGAAGTCGACACCATGCTGGCCCCTTTCCGCGTGCGCCACGAGGTCACCCATATCTCCCCCGAGACCTATGAGGTCGTGCAGCTGGGCATGCAGGACGTCGTGGAGCATGGCACGGCGAGGGTGGCCCGGCTGCAGGGCATCTCGGTGGCGGCCAAGACCGGCACGGCCGAGAACTACGGCATTATCGGCGGCAAACGCGTCCAGCTGGACGACCACTCCTGGTTCGTGGCCTTCGCCCCCCGCGAGAACCCCCGCATCGCCATCGCCGTCATCGTCGAGAATGCGGGCTTCGGCGCCACCTGGGCGGGTCCCATCGCCTCCCTGCTGATGGAGCGCTACCTGACCGACTCCCTTCGGCCGGAGCGGCTCGCCGAGGTCGAACGGATCGCAGCGAAGGAGATTATGCTACCCGTGATTCGCCAGAAGCGGGCAAGGCTCGATTCGCTGCGGAGGCTCCGGATGCGGGATGCGGAATCCGATACCATGGTCATTCCCCGCATGACTCCCAGGGCCCGCATCCGCCCGGGAGGGGTCCCGAGGTCCGTGGCCGTTCTCCAGCCGGCGGGTGTCGGGCGCAATCCCGGCCAACCCGCTGCCGAAGGGCGGCCGCATGCCCTGTACGTCTCGCTCCTCCCGTCCGCCCGACCTCTCCCTGAACCCCATACCGGCAAGCGATGAGAACCCGAAGGATCGACGACCGGATACGGATCGACTGGCTGCTCATACTGCTCTATTTCGCCCTGACCATCATCGGCATCCTCAGCATCTTCGCCGCAACGCTGCGGAGCGAAGGCGTGCTGCAGGGCTTCCTGTCGCTGCGGACCGACTATAGCCGCCAGACGCTCTACCTGGTCATGGCGACCGTGCTCGGGACCCTCATCATCCTGACCGACAGCAAGCTCTTCACCTCCACCGCCTTCCTGGCCTATGCGGCGGGCATCCTGCTGCTGCTGCTGGTGTTCCCCTTCCATACGGAGGTCAAGGGCACCCGTTCCATCCTGCGTTTCGGAGGCTTCCAGCTGCAGCCGGCGGAGCTTTGCAAGCTGTTCGTGAACCTCGCCCTCGCCAAGTACATGGCGAGGATGGAGACCGACATGCGGAAGCTTCGCGACCAGCTGCTGGCGGCCGGACTGATACTCCTGCCCGCCCTGCTCAGCGTGCTGCAGA
>RGVM01000226.1 GCA_010027295.1 Chitinophagia bacterium | reverse complement strand
AGCGAAGCCCGAAAGCCATGCTGCTCAGCCTACAAATCTGAATCTTCCGATATGCGTCCGGTGACGCCTGAGTAATGAGCAAGCATAATAGCATCTTCGACTCCGTTTAAATTCTCAACATTTCGGCAGCGCGTCGAGCCTGCTCAGCGTGGCCAAGGAGAAGGAGCAGAATACAGGCCCCGGCCTGGTCTTCGTACAGGGTGGCACTTTTACGATGGGCGCCACCGATGAGGATGTGATGGGTGACTGGAACAACGTGCCTCGCCGTGTCACAGTGGCCTCCTTCTACATCGACCGTACGGAAGTGGCCAACGTGCACTATCGCGAATATCTGCACTGGGTGGAAAGCGTCTTCGATGATCCCACCTATCAGAGCATCGTGGACGCGGCCAAGCCCGACACTCTGGTCTGGCGCAGCGAGCTGGCGGCCAATGAGCCCTATGTGGAGTACTATTTCCGTCATCCGTCCTACAATAACTACCCCGTAGTGGGTGTCTCCTGGAAACAGGCCAACGACTTCTGCGTATGGCGGACCGACAGGGTCAACGAACTCATCATGGTGCAGAAGGGACTGATCAACAAAAACCAGCTCAAGACGATCCAAGGCCAGGGCGAAGAGAATTTCAATACCAAGTCCTACCTGCTGGGTCTATACTCCCCGATGCCGGGCAAACCCAACGCAAAGAAAACCGGTCTCTACGATGCCAACGGCAAGCCCCGTACCTATGTACGCTTCGAGGACGGCATCCTCATGCCGAGCTACCGTCTGCCTTCCGAAGTGGAATGGGAGTACGCCGCCCTCGGACTGGTCAATCAGAACCCCCGCCGCAAGACCAAGGATCAGGGCCGTGGCGAAGAACTCATCATGAATCGCCATATCTACACCTGGGCCACCGGCGTCAACGGGCTGCGCGACACGCGTAACGGCTCCTGGCAGGGCAAGTTTATGGCAAACTTCAAACGCGGAACGGGCGACTACATGGCTGTTGCGGGTGGCCTGAACGACAATGCCGCCATCACCGCTGAGGTCACGGCATTCTTCCCCAACGGATTCGGCCTGTACAACATGTCGGGTAACGTCAACGAATGGGTATCCGACGTCTTCCGCCCCATGTCCAGTATGGACATCGACGATCTGAACCCGTACCGTGGCAACCAGTTCCGCCAACTCTACAAGAACCAGAACAACGAGTACGAGCGCGACAGCCTCGGCCGCCTCAAGTATGTCGACGTGAGCGACGAGGACGCCATGAAACGCCGCAACTACCAGAAGGGCTACGTCATCAACTACAAGGACGGCGACTCCCTCTCCAACGCATCATATGGATACGGTAAGTCGACCCTCATCAGCGACAAGTCGCGCGTCTACAAGGGCGGCAGCTGGAATGACATGGCCTACTGGCTGAGCCCCGGCACACGTCGCCATCTGGAAGAGGACCAGTCGAGCGCCATGATCGGGTTCCGCTGCGCGATGGACCGAATGGGCAGCCAGGAGGGCAACGGCTTCCGCAACGGCAACCACTTCGGGAAAACCCGCCAGAACTCCCGCAAATAAACATTCCCCCAGACCTGTTTCAGGGCCGTCCTCCGGGACGGCCCTTTTTTGTTCAAACGACCGAAAAAGGGGTCCAGACAACGCCCTGATGCAGCGGGAGATTGGCACCGACGAGCTCCCGGATGATGCAAGGCATCCTCTCAACCTTGCCTTCGCGGGAATCGACACGGCTGTCTTGTCGGCATTCCAAAGTACTTTAGCGGTATGAGCATCGAGGAACTCTACGCAAGATATTTGAGACACCCCCATGTCCGGACGGACACACGCAGCCTCCAGCCCGGGGAGATGTTCTTCGCATTGAAAGGCGACCGGTTCAACGGCAACCTGTTCGCTCGTCAGGCACTAGACGCAGGGGCCGCCTTCGTCGTTGTCGATGAGGAGACAGGACTGACGGACGACAGGGTCATCCGCGTCGAGGATGTGCTCTCGTCGCTCCAGCAGCTGGCCCTGCACCATCGTCGGCAGTTCGACATACCAGTGTTGGCGATCACCGGCAGCAATGGCAAGACCACGACCAAGGAACTCACCCACGCCGTGCTGTCGAAGAGATACCGCACCCACACCACTCGCGGCAACCTCAACAACCACATAGGCATCCCCCTGACGCTCCTCTCCATGCCGGCCGGCACGGAGTTCGCCGTCATCGAGATGGGTGCCAACCATCAGCGCGAGATCGCCTCCTACTGCGGCTATACAGAACCCACGCACGGTCTGATCACCAATTGCGGAAAGGCGCACCTCGATGGCTTCGGTGGCGTCGAGGGAGTCAGAAAGGGCAAGGGCGAGCTCTTCGACCACCTGCGTATACATGGAGGCACGGCCTTCGTGTTCGCCGATGCGGACTATCTTCTCCCCATGAGCCGGGGCATTGGCCGAATCGTCAACTATGGATCCACTAACGCGGATGTGACGGGGCGTTGCCTTCGCAGTGAGCCCTTTCTGGAGGTCGACCTGGATGGAAACATCGTACACACACGACTGGTAGGAGCGTACAACCTGCCCAACGTCCTGGCAGCCGTGGCAGTGGGTCGGCATTTCGGCGTGCCAGAAGGGGACATGGTGGACGCCATCGAGGGATACCAACCGTCGAACAGCCGATCACAGCTGATCCGGACACAGTCGGGCAACGAGGTCATACTCGACGCCTACAATGCCAACCCAACAAGCATGAGGGCGGCGATCGAGAACCTGGCAGCCCAGCAACACCCCCGAAAGGCGGTACTGATCGGCGGGATGATGGAACTCGGAGAAGAAGGACCATCTGAACATGCAGCCATCGTCGAACTACTCAAAGCCCATGACTGGGCGCTGGTCCTGCTGGTGGGCGGCGATTTCGCGAGGATCGAACATCCTTTCCCCTTCATGGAGGATTCCCTGAAGGCAGCCGATTGGCTGTCGCAACATCCTATACGGGATGCCCTCGTCCTGCTCAAGGGATCGAGGAGCATGGCGATGGAGAAAGTGCTGGCCAGCTTGTAAGACGTGACCCAGGTCACAGCCGGAGAAGCCAGGCCTGTGTATTTTTATCCAACAATCCCCCCACATGGAGGAATCTAGACCGAACTACCTGTTGAGCGTACTTGACAACCGATGCCCGCGCTGTCGCACCGGCAAGATCTTCCGAAGCCCCAACCCGTATCGATTGGGGAACGTGGTGGCGATGAATGAGAACTGCCCCACATGCGGACAGCCTACCGAGATCGAAACCGGCTTCTACTACGGGACGGGATATGTGAGCTATGCCCTCACGGTAGCTTTCAGCGTGGCGTCATTCGTCGCCTGGTGGGTGTTGATCGGCTTCTCCCTGCAGGATAACCGCTTCTTCTGGTGGCTCGGTGCGAACGCGGCGCTTCTCATTCTGCTGCAGCCACCCATCATGCGCCTGTCCCGCACCATCTGGCTCTCCTGGTTCGTCCGGTACGACCCCGAATGGCGAACCCGCAAGCCCGACACGCAGCCAGAGCGACTCGTTGAGGAACACCGGAACAACTGGTAGTCCTGTCTTCGCGGCCTCAGCGGATTCCCTCCCCGGACTCCAATCAGTCCCACACCCTTGGAGGGTGGGGGTACCCTTGGAGGGTGTCCCCGCTGGTCCCTTAACGGAGGGGGCGCATGAAAACGGCCCGTCCACCTTCTGGTGGACGGGCCGTTGGGAATGATTGCTGACGCCCTTGTCAGAGTTTGACGAGGGTGTAGGTGTTCGTCAGGAAGTTGACGGTGATTTTGTAGTTACCTGCCACATCGGGAGAAGGCATGTCCTGCCCTTCCGGCTTGAGGGGTCCGCCCGCATTCTTGATGCCGGGCGCCTGGTTGTCGACGGCACCGTACTTCTTACCCCAGTTGCCGTTCTCCGGCAGGAAGAGATAGAACTTGTTGGCTGCCAGGTTGACGGTGAGTTCGAACACCGAGGAGTTGATACGGGTGAACCGCTGGGAAGGCACGGGTACCGGGTTGGTCCATCCCGCCGGAGTGGCGTCGCCAACGATATACAGTTCGCTGGGCAGTCCATGTTGCTGTGTAAACGGCGTCATGGTGAACTTGCCGGCCTGGAAGTCCATGTTCAAGGTGTAGAGGCCGGAAGCGGCCGGACCAGGGAAGTTGTCGTTGAAATTATAGCCGAAGTCGCCCCCTGCGGCCAGTCCGGGCAGCATGTTGTTAGCCACGGAGTACTTGTTGCTCCAGTCGCCTGTATTGAGGGGAAGTACGAGGTACTGCTTTCCGCCATTCAGGTTGAAGATGCCGCCGAAGGTGGTCTCGTCGATGCGATGCAGTTCCTGGGAAGGAACGGGCATGGGGTTGGTCCATCCACCCTGGGTGGCGTCACCGACGATGTAGAGCTTCCCGCTCGTTGGGAGTGCGACCTTGGGAGGGATTTTGTAAGGGGTCGCCTTGATTCGGACGGTGTTGGAGATGCGGCGCTCGTTGTTGTTGCCGTAGGAGGAGATCACGCGCATGTCCAGGTCGTAGGCCCTGTTGAACAGGAAGCCGTAGTTGAGCATGATCGTGTTGAGCTCCTTGGCGGAGAAGGTGATGGACCTCTTCCCCATCATCTCGAAGGACACGGCGCGGGAGAAGTTCCTTCCGGCCGAGTCGACCTGGAAGATGAACTTGTAGTTGGTCGTGTCGGTCGCGTAGGAGGGGCTGGTCCATTCGGCCGTCAGCGCCAGCTTGTTGCTGTCGGCGGGGGCGGCCGCCACCGTGGCGGTGGAGGTCTTCAGCTCGGGGGTGGTCCCGTCGCCGTAGTAGGGCAGCTTCTCCAGCTTTTCGCAGGAGAGCGCAGCCAGGAGCAACGTCACCGGCAGCAGGGCCTTGTATGCTTGGGTTCTCATGATGTGTGCCTTTTGGTCGGTTCAGGTTATTGCTTGACGACGGTGAACAGGCCTTTCTGGAAGTCCACCGAGATCTTGTAGTTGCCGGCTGTCGGGGGCGAGGGGATGTCCTGACCACCGCTCAGGTAGAAGCGGAACTCGCCTCCGTTTGCGATCCCGGGGGCTCCGTTGTCGACCACGGCGTACTTGCTCGACCAGCTGCCGTTTTCGGGCAGGAAGAGGTAGAACTTGCTACCGCCGAGGGGGACGGTGATCTCGTACGACGTGTTGGTCAGCTTCCTGAACTCCTGCGCGGGCAGGGGTACGGGATTCGTCCATCCGCCGGGGGTGGCGTCA
>RGVM01000225.1 GCA_010027295.1 Chitinophagia bacterium | reverse complement strand
GTTCCGGTAGAACTCGCGGATGACGGCCATGTCGGCCTCCTTGTCGCCGGTAGGGTGGAAGACGGGACCGAAGCCGGCGATGCGGTTCTCGAAGTCGAGATAGCCCAGCATGATGGGCACACCGGCGCCGAGGGCGGTGTGGTAGAAGCCGCTCTTCCATTTTGAGACCCGGCTGCGGGTTCCTTCGGCGGGTATCAAAAGATAGAGGGATTCCCTCTCCCGGAACATGCCGATGAACTGTTCGACGAAGTTGTGGCTGCGGCTGCGTTCGACGGGTATGGCGCCGGTGTTGTCAAGCAGTCGCTTGAAGGGGAAGCGGTAGGCCTGGTGCTTGACGAGGTAGTTCACCCGAGTGCCGAGGATGCGGAAGGTGGCGAGGGCGTATACGAAGTCCCAGTTGGACGTGTGTGGTGCCGCGATGACAACGGCCTTTTTCAAGTCGGGCGGGATGTTCTCGCCGACTTTCCATCCCTTGAGCCGGAACCACCAGACGAAGAGCCTTGTGATCATGGGAGTGTGGTATTCGTGGGTCAATGCGCTTCGAGCCAGTTGAGTCCGAATCCCGCCTCTGCGAGGACGGGCACTTCGTTGGGGAGCGGGAGTGCGGCGGCCATGTTGTCGACGACGAGCGATCGCATGGCATCCTTCTCGTCGGCGACGACGTCGAAGACGAGTTCGTCGTGCACCTGCATGATCATCCGGCTCTTCATGCCGCATCTGCGCATCTCGCGATGGATACGTATCATGGCCATCTTGATCATGTCGGCAGCGGAGCCCTGGATGGGCGAGTTGATGGCGTTCCGTTCGGCGAACCCTCTCACGGTGAAGTTGGAGGAGTTGATGTCGCGCAGCCATCTCTTCCGGCCCATGAGTGTCTGGACATATCCCTTCTCGCGGGCGAAGGCGATCGTGTCGTCCATGTAGGAGGTGATGCCGGCGAACTCCTTCCGATAGTTGTCGATGATGGCCTTGGCCTCGCTGCGGCTGATGCCGAGGTTGTCGGCCAGTCCGAAAGCACCCTGTCCGTAGATGATGCCGAAGTTGACGCTCTTGGCCTTGTAGCGCTGTTCCTTAGTGACCTCCTCTTCAGGCACGCCGTACACTCTGGCGGCGGTGGCGGTGTGGATGTCCTTGCCCTGACGGAAGGCCTCGCACATGTTGGGGTCGCCACTGATGGCGGCGACGATGCGCAGTTCTATCTGGGAGTAGTCGGCGGACAGCAGTACATGGTTGGAGTCCCGGGGTATGAAGGCTTTTCGGATCTCCTTCCCGCGGTCGGTTCTGACGGGGATGTTCTGCAGGTTGGGATTGTTGCTGGCCAGCCGTCCGGTCACGGCGACGGCCTGGGCGTAGGAGGTATGGACGCGGCCGGATTTTGGGTTGATGAGCTGCGGGAGCGTATCGACGTAGGTCGATTTGAGTTTGGTGAGCTCCCGAAACGCTAGGATGTCTTCGACGATCGGGTTGTTATGGGCCAGTTTGAGGAGGACGTCCTCCCCGGTGGCGTACTGGCCTGTCTTGGTCTTCTTGGCGTTGGGGTCGAGCTTGAGTTTCTCGAAGAGGACCTCCCCCAGTTGACGGGGCGACGCGAGGTTGAAACGGACGCCTGCCGCCTGGAAGACCTTGTTCTCGGCCAGCTTTGCCTCCCTGTCGAGTTCCTTCGAATACTCGTTCAGGAACCCCACATCGATGGCGACCCCTTCGTATTCCATGTCGGCGAGCACCTTGACGAGCGGGTTGTCGACCTCGTAGAATACTTTTTCCACCTCCTTCTCGGATAGTTTGGGGAGGAAGACGTATTTGAGCTGGAGGGTGATGTCGGCGTCCTCGCCGGCGTATTCCCTGACCTTTTCGACTTCGACGTCGCGCATCGTGCCCTGTCCCTTACCCTTCTTGCCGATCAGCTCGGTGATGGGCACCGGCTCGTAGCCGAGATACTGGGCACTGAGCAAGTCCATGGAACGCTTGCCTTCGGGCTCGATGACGTAATGCGCGACCATGGTATCGAAGACCTCGCCTGCCAGTTGGTAGCCGTACCAGCGGAGGACGAGCATGTCGTACTTGAGGTTCTGTCCCACCCATCGTATGTCCTGACGGGCGAAGACGGGAGCCAGTACCGACAGAATCTCCCGGGTGGCATCCTTGTCTGCCGGGCAGGGGACATACCAGGCTTCCCCCTGCTTGCAGGCGAAACTCAGTCCTACCAGTTCGGTGTTGTTGGCATCGAGGCCGGTGGTTTCGGTATCGAAACAGACCTCCTGTTGTAGCATGAGTGTGCTGACCAGGCTGGCAAGGGCTTCCGCTCCCTC
Organism: Chitinophagia bacterium; assembly: GCA_010027295.1. Classification (GTDB taxonomy): domain Bacteria; phylum Bacteroidota; class Bacteroidia; order Chitinophagales; family Chitinophagaceae; genus Pollutibacter. The sequence continues at coordinate 2,940 of RGVM01000225.1, read as the reverse complement.
GACAGTATGGTACTCGTGCGGAGTGTTATGGATGTTCCTTTCGGCTTTCCAGACCGTGCCTGCGGTGTCGGTATCCGTTCTTTCGGGTGCGGCGGCTGGCTTAGGGTTATCTATCGGCTGTCCGAAAAGGTCCTGCTGGACGGCTTACGGTCAGTTTCCGGGATGTCGAGCTCTTCCCCGAGAATCCTGCGTCCCAGTGTCCTGAATTCGAGTTCTCCGAAAACCGTGCGCAGGGCCTCCTTGTCCATTTCGCGCACGCTGAAGTCTTCCTCGTGGAAATGGACCGGGACGTTGGTGATGATGGTGGCGAGTTTTTTCGACATGAGGGCCAGGTCGCGCCCTTTTCGGATCTTCTCTCCCATGGCGCCCTTGATGTTGTCGGCGTTGTCGAGCACGTTTTCGAGGGTGTCGAACTCCGCCAGCAGTTTGGCCGCCGTCTTCTCCCCGATGCCGGGGATGCCGGGGATGTTGTCGACGGAGTCGCCCATGAGGCCCAGGATGTCGATGACCTGATCCACGCGCTGGATATTCCATTTGGCGCATACCTGTTCGGGACCTAGGATTTCGAAGTCGCCCCCCTGGTAGGGAGGTTTGTAGATGCGTATCCGGTCGGAGACGAGCTGTCCGTAGTCCTTGTCGGGAGTGACCATGAACACTTCGTAGCCGGCCTTCTCGGCCTGTTTGGCGAGGGTGCCGACGACATCGTCGGCCTCGTATCCGTCGGTCTCGAGGATAGGGATGTTGAAGCCCCGGATGATGCGTTTGATATCGGGGACGGACAGGAGGATGTCTTCGGGCGTCTCCTGGCGGTTGGCCTTGTAGTCGGAGAAGTCTGTATGCCTTTCCGTGGGGGCGTCGGTGTCGAAGCAGACCGCCATGTGGGTGGGCTTCTGCTTGTTGAGGAGGTCGATGAGGGTGTTGGTGAAGCCGAACTGGGCATTCGTGTTTCGGCCCTTGCTGGTGATGCGGGGACTGCGTACCAGGGCGTAGTAAGCGCGAAAGATGAGGGCGAAGGCGTCGAGCAGGAAGAGTTTTTTCTCCATATGTCTGGTCAGAAGTGTCGGGATATGAGGTTGGGGAGCATGTCGCGCCAGGTGGGCCAGTCGTGGTGGCGGTTCGGTCCCCAGTCTTCAAACACATGCGGGATGGACTTTGACTGCAGGACCCCTGAGAAACGGCGGTTGGCCTCCGGGTCCTCATAGCTGCCGCTGCCGGTGGCGATGACGAGCCGGCCGGCGCGGATACGTTCGAGGATGGCGTGGTCTTCGAGGTTGGGAATGTAGTGGATGGGGGAGTTGAAATAGACCTGGTCGTCGTAAAAGCCTTTGGTATAGTCGGTGAGGTCGTAGACGCCGCTCATGGACAGTGCGCCCTGCAGGAGGTCGGGCCTCTTGAGGAAGAGGTTCATGGCATGTAGGGCTCCGAATGAGGCGCCCGAGGCGATGATGGGGGTTTCTGACGAGGTGCTGTTACGGATGAAGGGAAGGACTTCGTTGAATACGTATTCGTTGAACTGGTTGTGGCGGATGGCTTTGTGGGACGGTTCCATCTCGTTGTTCAGCCAGCTCTCGGTGTTGATGCTATTGACGGAAAATACTTTCAGGCGTCCTGTCTCGATGAAGGGGGCCAGGGAATCCACCAGTTGGAAGCGTTCATATTCCAGGTAGTCAGCCGCGGCCGTAGGAATGAGGAGGAGGGCGGGACCGTAGTGTCCGTAGGTTACGATGGGCATGTCCTTCCCGAGGGAGGGGCTGTACCATCCGTTGAGTTCTCTGCGCATGCCTTTGGGATTGGGGTGTGAAGGTAGTCAATGTACCGTTGGGGCGCCAGAGACGCCCCTCCATCGACCCCTTGACTTTAACAGGAACTATGTAATAATTCGGAATAAGGCGCCGTTATATTGTACGTCAAACACCCTCCATATGTTACATACAGAAAAGAAGGATACCCAACGGCTCACTTCCTGGTTGAGGGGCCTGTTGAGCAAGTTATTCCGTAGTGCGGACTACTCGCCAATCAGGATCTATCTGAAGTCAAGAAGGGAGCAGCACAGTAGGCTTACCCTCTGACCCTGAAAGAGAACACAGGACAGGCTCCCCCCTGTGCTCTGACCGCATCTCCGGATGCGGTTTTTCTTTGTCTACCGGTTTCGCGTACCTTGAATGGGATGGGTGCCTGGCGTGTGTATGCCTTGGGTGACCGAGCGGTGACCGTATCGTTCGGCGATGTGGTATCGGAGGATGCGGCCAGGTTTGTCGCGTCCTTGCGTCGTTCCCTGGAGCTACAGCCGTTGGCGGGCATGGAGGAGATGGTACCTTCTTATACGACCCTGACGGTATATTATGATCCGGAGCGGATCCGGCGCTCTGAGGCTGGGGCCTTGGCGGGTACTGTGAGCGACTGGGTGGCGAAGGCTCTGGGGGACCGGCTGTCGGACGGGGTGGACGGTGAGGCGGAGGCTTTGCTTCCGCCGGTGGAGGTGCCCGTTTGCTATGAGGGGGCTTTTGCCCCCGATTTGGATGTTGTGGCCGGACATACCGACCTCACTGCCGATAAGGTAATCGAGTTGCATACGTCGGTTACGTACCGTGTGTATCTGATCGGCTTCGTGCCAGGCTTCCCGTATATGGGGATGACGGATCCACGGTTGGAGGTGCCGCGCCGGGCGGAGCCTCGGTTGCGTATTGCTGCGGGGTCGGTGGGGCTGGCGGGGCGTCAGACGGGTATCTATCCGATCGAGACGCCCGGGGGCTGGCAGGTCATCGGTCGTACGCCGCTGAGGCTGTTCGATGCGAGGCGGGAACCCTGTTGTCTGCTGGAAGCCGGTATGCGGGTACGTTTCCGGCGTATCGGGAAGGACGAGTTTGAAAGTCTGTCGGAGCCATGGCATTGAGGATTGTAAAGAGCCTGTTCCCACTCAGCCTGCAACTCGCGCTGCTT
>RGVM01000224.1 GCA_010027295.1 Chitinophagia bacterium | reverse complement strand
AAGAGGCCGTATTCCGTATATTGATGGCCTCAATCCCCTGCCATGCCCAAACACAGCCTCCGCCAGCGTCTGCGCTACCACTTCGAGAACACGCTGGCCTCGGGTACCGGCGCCGTCATCGCCTGGCTGGCCGTCCTCTCCCTGCTAATCGTCATCGTGGCGGCCAGCCTGATATCCGTCTTCGAGATCCCGTCATCACCCGACACGCAAGAGACCTGGGGCTTTTGGGAAGGACTTTGGAACAGCCTCATGCGAACACTCGACGCCGGCAACATGGCCGACGACGCCGGCTGGATGCTGCGTTTGGTGACGCTATTCGTCACCATCGGAGGCATCTTCATTGTGGCCACCCTGATAGGCTCCATCGGTGCGGGCTTCGAGAATGCCATCGAACAGCTCCGTAAGGGCAAGTCCGTCGTCATAGAATCCGGCCATACCATCATCCTGGGTTGGGGACCCAAGGTCTTCCGCATCGTCTCCGAACTCGTCGTGGCCAACGCCAACCAAAAAAGACCTCGCATCGTCATCATGGCGGACAAGGACAAGGTCGAGATGGAGGATGAGCTCCGGCAAAAGCTCCCGGATACCGGCAATACCCGCATCATCTGCCGCACCGGCAGCCCGATCGACATGGACGACCTCCGGCTGGTCAGCATGAACGAGGCTAAGTCCATCATCATCCTCTCGCCGGAGGACTCCGACTTCCCCGACACCTGGACCATCAAGTCCATCCTCGCCATCACCAACAACCCGGAACGCAGGAAGGAACCCTTCCACATCGTGGCCGAACTGCGCGATACCCGAAACATCGAAGCGGCCGAACTCGTAGGCGGCGATGAACTCCGCGTCGTGCCCGCACCTGAAATCATCTCCAAGCTAACCGCACAGACCTGCCGCCAGTCGGGCCTCTCCGTCCTGTACTCTGAACTGCTCGACTTCGACGGCTCCGAGATCTATATGGCGGAAGAGCGTTCGCTCGTCGGGAAGACCTATCGGCAGATTATATCGGCATACGAAGACTCCACCGTCATCGGCATTCGGAAGGCCGACGGCCGCACCCTCGTCAACCCCGCCATGGACCATGTCCTCATGGAAGGCGACAAGGTCATCGCCATCACCCTCGACGACGACACCATGTTGCCTTCGAAGCCGCCGGCACCCTCGCCCGATGAATCCCTCATCGTCGGGCACGACCGCACCGAGGCGCGGCCGGAACGCACCCTCATCATGGGCTGGAACGAGAAGGGGCCCAGCATCATCCGGGAGATCGACAACTACGTGGCCCCCGGCTCCTCCCTCCTTGTAGTCTCCGACCTCGAGGCGCCGGCATCCGTCAGGGAGGAACTGGACGCACTCGTGAGGAACACACGACTTGAATGGAGGCAGGCCGATATCACCACCCGACGCGTCATCGAAGAGACGGAGCCCGACCGGTTCGACCATATCATCCTGCTCTGCGACCAGGACATGCCCGTCCAGGAAGCCGACGCCCGTATCCTCATCGCCCTGCTCCACCTGCGGAACTACGCCGAAAGGACCGGCAAGGACCTCAACATCGTCAGCGAGATGCGCGACGTCAGGAACCGAAGCCTCGCCGAAGTGGCCAAGGCCGACGACTTCATCGTCAGCGATAACATGGTGGCCCTCCTCATCGCCCAGATCAGCGAGAACCGCGACCTGTGGGCCGTCTTCGACACGCTCTTCAGCGACCAGGGCTCCGAAGTCTACATCCGCCCCGTCGGACAATACGTCGAGACGGGCGTCGAGATGGACTTCCACACCGTCATCGAGGCGGCCGCCCGCAAGGGCGAGACGGCCATCGGCTACCGCGTCCTTCGCCACAGCCAGGACGCCGCCCAGTCCTATGGTATCGTGGCCAACCCAGTCAAGTCGAAACGTGTCACCTTCTCGCCGGAAGACCGCATCATCGTGCTGGCGGAAGACTGAGGACTCCCAATCCAACGCCATGACCCAAGCGATCATTGTCACAACCGACATTCAAGCCCCGCTGCCCGTCGTGTGGGAGCGGTGGACGAACCCCGCGCACGTCGTCCACTGGAACTTCGCGAGCGCCGACTGGCACTGTCCGGCGGCAGAAAGCGATTTCAGAAATGGCGGCTCCTTCCACTACACCATGTCCGCCCGCGACGGGAGCTTCTCCTTCGTCCTCTCAGGAACCTTCGAGGAGATCGTGGACGGACGATCCATCACCCTCCGACTCGAGGATGGCCGGCAGGTGACCACCCGCTTCGAGACGGCCGACGGCAAGACACGTGTCATCGAAGCCTTCGAACCCGAGACGATGAACCCGGAAGACTTGCAGCGTCAGGGCTGGCAGGCCATCCTCGACAACTTCAGGGCCTACGCCGAAGATCGCCTTCGAAGCTGACCGGAACGGGCAGACGCCACGCACGCTGGCGTAGCAGTAGGGCTGAAAGACATCGAAGTGGATGGGATGGAACAGCTGACGGGCATCCTCTCGATGCAACCACCGATCTAGCACGCCACAGCCTGGACAGTTCCAGACACACGGTAACATCGACGACCACATCGAAATGCGTGTCTTTCGCAGCCGAAGACAGAATCATCCAGATGGCGGAAGACTGAGGTCTTGGGTCAACGGATCATCGGCAGGTATTTCTCCCTGTGCTCGTAGATGATCCATCCGAGGATGGCCCAGGCTATCAACGCTACGGGCAGCCCCGCGGGATGGACGAAGACATGCATCAGCAGCACGCCAACCATGACCGGGAACACCACCAGCGCCCCCAAGGCCCTCGTCCGAGCCGAAAGCAGGAGCAGCGCGCCGACGATCTCGGCCACACCGACCAGCGGCATCAGCCAGGCGATCTCGACAAATGCGGCATTGTCCTGCACAACGGCCTCGGGAAGCCCGTCCGGCACGGGCATGTACTGAAAGAACTTGTTCAGCCCGCTGTTCAACAGCATCAGGGCCATGAACCAGGAGAGCCCGGTCATCCATTTCTGTTTCATGCGATGGTTTTTAGGGTTGCGGGACTGTCCCGCACATGCCGAAGATATGGGCTTTGCTTCAAGCGGGGACCCCTCTTCCCTCACGAACGCTCCACCCCCATCCTGAACTGACGGAACACGTAGAAGAGGTTGAGGTACGGCAGCAGACGTGGCAGTCTTCCGATCATCCCGCCCGCCTCGCGGAACAGCCAGAGGCGACAGAGCAGCCGGTCAGACAGGCCGGGCGCTTCCAACCCCGTTGTCGTCCAGCGCGCCTGCAACAGCACCCGCGACAGTTCGACTCGCTCGTCGATGATGTCCTGAATCTCGTCCACCGTAGGCCAGAAGACGACCCTGGCGCCGTAACAGTCGCCGATCAGCACCATCGACCCGTCCCGGCTGTACTGATAGAGTCCCAGTCGCTCCTTCCCGGACCTGTCGCTCAGCATGTACCGCAGCGGTCCCACCGGCTTGAAATAGGCATATTCCCTCCTGTTCCTCATACTCTGTGTTTTGTGGCTTCCCTTCGTTCGGGCATCGAACCTACGGCCGTGCAATGTAACCTATGTGCCAAGTCGAAAAAAGTGAGGAAAGCCTCATTTAACAGTTGTTTTCCTTAAAAAAACCGATGAAAAGACGAAGGCGGAAGCAGTGCCCCGCTTCCGCACGGCCATGCGGGCGTGAGCGGTCGGATGACCCTATCCGGTCGATACATCGCGTGAAAAGCCGCTGTATGCCTCCTCAGCGTGCGAGGGGCTGCAGGGCCCGGATGACCCGCATCCAGGGGTCGTCGGCCGCTGTGCCGGAAGTTGCCGTGCCGGAAGCCAGGCGACGTACCTGAGCGAAGGCCTCGGCATGACGCGGGAAGGCCTGCTCCTGGCTGTGCATCCAGCCGTCCCAGCGGTCACCCTCTCCCCTGGCCTCCATGGCCCATTTCGTGACGAGGTGGTTGGCGGGCTGGAACTGGGTGATGGTGTTGGAGATGCTAGGCTGGTAGGAGAGGATGGCGGCGAGTGCCGCCTCCGCGGCAGAGGTGCTCGAGGTAGCGCTCGAGGCGCGTGTCTATGTCGGCCTCATAGGGCTTACCGACCCCGAGGTGCTCCGGCCATTCGGCCGCCGCCTGCACCTGCCGCAGCGCGAGTTTGTAGTCCTTCCTGCCGAAAGCATCCACGGCCATCATCATCTTCGCCTCCCAGTAGAGGGCGCGTCCGTCGGTGGAACCCTCGAAGGGGATGATCTGCATGCGCGAGAGCAGTGCGTCGCAGTCGGCATAGCGCCGGTTGAGGAGCAGCGTCTTGGCGAGCAGCATGTCCATGATGGGCGCCTTGCCCTCGCCCCGGGCGCGTACGTAGCCCTCCGCGACGGAGAGCGCGCTGGCGGCCTCGCCGCGACGGATCAGGAGCTGTGTCAGCAGCTTGGGGTAGCGCCATTCGGCCGGGTCCATCGAAAGGGCCCTGCGCAGGTCGCGCTCGGCCTCCGCGCCATCGCCCACCCAGAGGGCGCGCAAGGCGTAGAAGGCGGGCTCTTCGGGCCTGTCGGCCAGGGCACGGACGAGGGCGAGCGCCTCCGCCCGTCGGTTCTTGTGGTGCAGGAGCAGGGCGAGGTGGTAGCGCGGGCGCCAATGGCTGCTCGTGGCAGTAGCCCAGCGCAGGACGGGCAGCATCTCCTCGCGGAAGGCGAAGGCATGACCCACCGGCTGGTCGTCGGCCTGAGCGAGCAGTCGCTGCGACTCCTGCGGATCCGACCGCTCCAGCCAGGCCCGCCAGTAGAGGGCCAGCGGGTGTGTGGGGAGACCCGCCAGGAGGGCCTTGCCATCGGCGTCCATGCCTGCCGAGAGGTAGAAGGAGGCCAGCTCGAGGAGGCCCTCCCAGGGCATCTCGTTCTGCTGACGGATGACGGAGGCTGGTGGCATGGCCCCGGTTGCACTGCGCGCCCTCTCCCAATCGACGAAGGGGTTGAGCGGCAGCCGGTTCTCCATCTCGTCGATTGCGGTTTTGGATAGATGGTCGCTGGCAAAATGAACAAGCAGTGAGCTAACAAGTCCCACTGTGAGAATCACCGCACCTGATTGAGCACCAATGACTAGCACCACCGAAAGTGTGTTGAGAATGATATTCCACCCGGTGGTCCATAGGTCGAGAAAAAATGTATTTCCTTCATGGATCGCATCTTGAGCTTCACGGCACATCATGTCGTGACGCTTTTGGCGCTCGCCATTGTGGCGCCAGAAATTGGGTTGGTTGTAAGTTCCTGTCTCTTATACACATCTGACGCTG
>RGVM01000223.1 GCA_010027295.1 Chitinophagia bacterium | reverse complement strand
TCGTTGCCGATGCGGCAGTTCTTGTCGATGATGGCGTTTCGGATGTAGCACCTGTCGCCTATGCCCAGTTTTGGGATGCCACGACGCTCGGCGCTTCCCATGTCCTCGATAGTCTCGAAGAAGTCTGTGCCCATGATGTAGCTGCTGACGATGGTGGTGCCGTTGCCGATCCGCGTACGGATGCCGATGACGCTGTTCTCTACGCGCGAGGCATTGATGATGCAGCCTTCGGCGATGATGGTCTTCTCGAGCGTGGTGCCGCTGATCTTGGCGGGGGGGAGCATGCGTGCCCGGGTATAGACGGCGTTGTCGTTATCGAAGAGGTTGAAGGGCGGTATGTCCTGCGTGAGCGCCAGGTTCGCCTCGAAGAAGGAGTGGATGTTGCCGATGTCGGTCCAGTACCCCTCGTACTGGTAGCTGAGCACCTTGTAGCGTTCGATGGACTGTGGGATGATCTCTTTGCCGAAGTCGGTGGAGTCCTTGTGGACGTCAAGCAGCAGGTCGAATAGCACACGTCGGCTGAAGATGTAGATGCCCATGCTGGCGAGGTAGACGCGGCCCTGTCGCTGCATCTCCACGCCGGTGTCGCTGACCCAGTCCTTCAGTAGGTCCACAGCGGGTTTCTCGATGAAGGAGGTGATGACGCCACCCTCGCTCTTCTTCATGATGCCGAACTCGGTGGCCTCTCGGGCAGCAACGGGGATGGTGGCGATGGAAATGTCAGCGCCATCTCGGATGTGTTGCGCGACCATGTCGTCGAAGTCCATCTGGTAGAGCTGGTCGCCCGAGAGGATGAGCACGTGGTCGAAGCTCTGCTGTTGGACATGACGCAGCGACTGCCGGACGGCATCGGCCGTCCCCTGGAACCAGGTGGGGTTGTCGGGTGTTTGCTCTGCGGCTATGATATCTACGAAGGCTGAACTGAAGGCGCTGAAGTGGTATGTGTTCTTGATATGCTTGTTGAGCGAGGCGGAGTTGAACTGAGTGAGCACGTAGATGCGTCCGATGTCGGAGTTAAGGCAGTTGGAGATGGGTATGTCGACGAGCCTGTACTTTCCGGCGATGGGGACAGCGGGCTTACTGCGTGTCGCGGTCAGGGGGTATAGCCTGGAACCTGCGCCTCCGCCAAGGATGATGGCTACTATATCCTTCTTCATGGGATGATGGTGTTTTATTTGAGCGTTCGATAAAGGTCGATGTATTTGTCGCTGCTAGCCTGCCAGCTGAAGTCGAGCTCCATGATGCGACTCCTGACCGAGGCGGTGGCGGCGGGGTCAGCGTACAGTTGCAGAGCGCGGTGTACGGCATGTGTGATGTCGCCCACGCTGGCATGGAGGTGCGTGATGCCGTAGCCACCGGGTTCGCCTATGTCGACGACGGTGTCCCGCAGCCCTCCGGTATTCCGGACGACGGGGATGGTTCCGTAGCGCATGGCATACAGCTGGTTGAGTCCGCAGGGCTCTACGCGGGAGGGCATGAGGAGGAAGTCGGCACCTGCATAGAGGCGGTGGGCCAGTCCCTCGTTGTAGCCGAGATAGAGCCCGTACTCGCTTCTGCCGAAATCTTTGAGTGATTCGAGGCGGGCCTCCGTCACGGACTCTCCGCTGCCCAGCACGAGGAAGCTCATCCGGCGGCCGATATGATGGAGGCTGTCGCCTATGACCTGCGGGAGGAGGTCTGCCGCCTTCTCGCCCACCAGCCGTCCGATGAACACGAAAAGGGGTTTTCGGGGGTCGAGACCGAAGATGCCGCAGAGGGCCTCCTTGTTGGAACGCTTTCCCCTTTCGGGATCGGCGGATGCATAGTGATGTTCGAGATAGGGATCCCGGGCCGGGTCCCAGGCCTCCGTGTCGATGCCGTTGACGATGCCCATGCACTTGCCCCGCTCGTACTCGAAGAGGGCTTCCAGTCCGTTGCTCGATACGCGCAACTCCTGCATGTAACTGTCACTGACAGTGGTTACGCGGTGGGAGCACTTGACGGCGCAGGCGAGTGGGTTGATGGCCCCGTGCCACTCCATCATGCCGCGCTTCCAACTGTCCCATGCGGGGATGTAATGGCTCCGCTCCCATCCCATCACGCCCTGGTATTGGGCATTGTGGATGGTCAGTACGACCGGAATGGAGGCGAGGTGGCGGTATGCGAAGCAGTGCTGCATCATGAACGGGATCATGCCCGTATGATGGTCGTGGACGTGCACGATATCGGGACGATGCTCCCAACGCGACAACCAGTCGACCACGGCCACCTGGAAGGCCAGGAACCGCTCCGTGTCATCGTCATATCCGTACACCTGGTCCCTGTCGAGCAGACCGTTGATGTCGATGAGATAGAGATCGAAGCCCAGCAGGTTGGTGCGTTCGCGGATGACGGTATAGTCGAACCAGCTGTGGCCAAGGGCGGCACCGCCTTTGTGCACGACATCCCACGCGTTCCGATACAGGAAGCCCGTGCGGTACATGGGCATGACCACCTTGGCCACGTGTCCGGCGTCGCACTGGTAGCGAGGCAGCGAGCCGACGACGTCGCCGAGCCCTCCGGCCTTGGCCACCGGATAGCATTCCGCTGCGATGTGGACGATTTCCATGGGATGGGAAGATGTAGGTAAAGTAACGAAGATCGCCCGATGCGAGCCTCCCTTCTAAAAATATTTTTCAACCTTGGATTTGTTGACTATTTTGAGCACCGATGCATTTTTTCATCCCACAACCCTCATTATGAACCAACAAGAGAGACCCGCCTCCGTGCCCACCAACTACGGGGGACTTGGGACCTTGGTGTCCGTCTTTTTCTTCTGGGGCTTCATTGCCGCCTCGAACAGCGTTTTCATCCCGTATTGCAAACACAAGTTCGAACTCGACCAGTTTCAGTCTCAGTTGATCGACTTCGCCTTCTACGGGGCCTATTATATCGGTGCGCTTGTCCTATACCTCTTCAGTGTCAACAGGGGCAAGGATATCATGGCTGCCTGGGGCTTCAAGATGGGGATTGTCTACGGGTTGCTTTTTGCCGTCCTGGGCGCCGTGGCCATGATCGTATCCATCAACGCAGGCGGCGGTTTCACCTCCATCCTGACCTCTCTTTTCATTGTCGCCCTCGGGTTCTCGCTCCAACAGACGGGTGCGCAGCCCTTTGCCATCGCCCTGGGTGATCCGGCCACCGGCACACACCGTGTGAATCTGGGTGGCGGTGTCAATTCCTTCGGCACCATGATCGGCCCCCTGGTGGTGGCTTTTGCCCTTTTCGGTACGGCAACCCAGGTGTCTGATGAGCAGATTTCCTCCCTTTCCCTCGATAAAGTCACATACCTGTATGTGGCGGTCGGCGTCCTGTTCCTGGTGGCAGCCCTGCTTTTCATATCGTCCAAAAGTCTGCCTTCCGGCAAAAGCGATGCCGACATCGAGAAGTCCGGCAAGGCCACCAATACGCTGATCGTCCTGACCTTGTTGCTGGCGGCCGCCTTTGTGCCGGTTTTCAACAGTTACAGGTCTGAACCTACCACGAATACGGAGAAGGAGGCGCTGGAAATCTACCGTCTCTCCTGGCTGGTTGGAGCCCTCGTGATCGTGTTCCTCGGACTGCTATTCGCCAACATGCGTGCGAAGTCAGACAGTGCCGGATGGGGTGCCATGAAGTATCCCCAGCTGGTGCTCGGCATGCTGGCCATCTTCACCTACGTGGGCGTGGAGGTCTCCATCGTCAGCAATCTGGGTGAGCTGCTGAAACAGGAACAGTTCGGTGCCATGCAGGCCTCCCAGATTGCACCGCTGATATCCATGTACTGGGGGAGCATGATGATAGGCCGCTGGGCAGGAGCCATACCGGTTTTCGAACCCAAGCCTACCCTCAAGAACATCCTGATCTTCGTGGTGCCATCCGTGGCTTTTGGCGTCGTGCTGGCTGTCAACACGCTGGCCGGCAAGGACATGAGCGCACTCTACTGGTACGGGATCTGTGTCGCCATACTCATTGCCGCCTTTTATTACACGGAAGAGAAACCGGCCAAAACACTCGTCACTTTCTGCGTGCTGGGACTGGTAGCCATGCTGATCGGTCTGTTCGGGAAAGGCCAGTTGGCTGTGTACGCCCTCCTCAGTGGCGGCCTCTTCTGCTCGATCCTCTGGCCCTGCATCTTCGCGCTTTCCATCGCCGGACTTGGAAAATACACCTCCCAGGGATCGGCCTTCCTGATCATGATGATCCTCGGAGGCGCCATCATACCGCCCATCCAAGGGAAACTCGCGGATGTCATCGGCATCCAGAACTCCTACTGGGTGGCCGTGATGTGTTTCGCCTATCTCATCTTCTTCGGAATCAGCGTGAAAGGTATCCTTAGGAAACAGGGCATCGACTTCGACATGAAGATTGGTGGAGGACATTAAGCGACATTATCCATGACAGATACCCATACCCGCAAATACGCCTTGGGGATAGACGTCGGCGGGACTAACACCAAGTTCGGACTCGTCAACCACAGGGGCGACATCTCCTATCACGGTTCGATACCCACGCACCGCCACGACACCGTTGAGGAGTTCATCGACGACCTGCACGACGCCATCATGCCCGCCATCCATGAAGCCGGCGGTATCGGATGCATCCGTGGCATCGGTATCGGCGCCCCCAACGGCAATATCTACAAGGGCACCATCGAATACGCCCCGAACCTGAATTGGAAGGGTATCATACCCCTGGCCTCCATGATCGGAGAACGTTTCGGCGTGCCCGCCCGGCTGACGAACGACGCCAACGCCGCCGCCGTGGGAGAGATGACCTACGGTGCCGCCAAGGGCATGCGCGACTTCATCATGATCACGCTTGGTACCGGTGTCGGAAGCGGCATCGTGGCGAATGGTCAGCTCATCTACGGCCATGACGGCTTCGCCGGAGAACTGGGCCACAACATCATCATCCCCGACGGGCGACTCCACCCGGGTACGGGCGAGCATGGCTCCCTGGAAGCCTATGCCTCGGCAACGGGAGTGGCACGGACCGCCGTCGAGTTTCTCGACAGAGACCCATCCGAACCTAGCCTTATGCGGAAATATCCGAAGGAGGAGATCGACTCCCGCATCGTGTACGAATGCGCGATACAGGGCGACAGCCTCGCGATAGAAGTCTATAACTTCACGGGCAGGATACTCGGTCTGGCACTGGCCAACTTCGTCATGTTCAGCAGCCCGGAGGCTATCATATTCTTCGGAGGCATGTCAAAGGCGGGAGACCTGATCATGAAGCCTACCCGGGAGAA
>RGVM01000222.1 GCA_010027295.1 Chitinophagia bacterium | reverse complement strand
GCGAAATGCGCATTCATCTGGCGACCGGCGCTATGGGGCTCTGCCTCCCTGTCGGGGTGGGCGTAGAGCTGGAGGAAGAACTGGCGGATGTCGGCGGCACCCGTCGCCAAGGCGAAGGTCTGGTCGCGATAGTAGCCGCTGTAGAAGTCGCCTTTCCGGAAGAACTTGGCCATGACGACCTGCGGCACTTCCTTCCCGTCGCCGAAGATGCCGAACTTGGCCTTGCCGGTGAGCACTTCCTTGCGTCCCAGCAGGCTGGCTTCCCGGCTCAGACAGGCGAGCCGGTAGTCACGCATGACCGCCTCTCGGAAAGCGTCGAAGCTGAGCTGTCCGTTATCGGGTGTTTCATGGGCCAAGGCTGCATCCATGGGGACAAAACTACCTTAAAAATGATGTTTCCGCCATCCTTGGGGATATTTTGGGCGTAGTCCGATGGAAGCCCTTCCTCCGTGAAAAGCACACCCAAATGCAAGGTCATCAAAGTTTTGAGAACCACCCCCGGTTTTGAGAACTCCCAAAGGTTCTCAGAACTACCCTCAGTTCTGGGAACCAGCCCCAGTTCTGAGAACCCCCATCATTTCTGAAAACCACTCCGCCATCAATGACTTCTCCGGGTAGTCGGCATATGGGAATGGGCACGTTTTTCTTGAGTTGCCACAAGGCTTCCACAATCGCGCGGCATTACGTAGTTTTGGATGACAAAGGAAGCAACCCTACAGACGGCAAACCCGTCTACTATTCTTGACAACCATAACCACCAAATCAATACCCATGATGAAGCATTTGCTGTTTTTCGCCGCATTCGTTGCACTCGGCAGCCTGGCCGGGGCCCAGGAGAACGCCAAGAAGGCCGAGGATGTGATCCGGTTCAAGGAGATCAAGTACAACTTCGGCAAGATCAAGCAGGGCGTGCCCGTGAACCACGAGTTCGAGTTCACCAACATCGGCACCACGCCCCTGACCATCGAGAACGCCACGGCATCCTGCGGCTGCACGACACCCGCCTGGCCGCAGGCTCCCGTGATGGCCGGCAAGAATGAGAAGATCAAGGCCGGCTACAATGCAGCCGCCCCCGGAACTTTCGAGAAGAGCATCTTCGTAAAGGTGAAGGGCGTTGACGCCCCCGTCGAGATACGTATCATGGGAGAGGTCGTCAGCAACTGACGCGCACATTCCCCGTACACGGGATCCCATCCCATACGGCATCATGCTGAAAGACCCTGGCCCTCCGGCCGGGGTCTTTCATTTGGTGGAGTAGCCCCAGCCGCCAGGACTGAATCGAGCTTCCATGTCCTTCTCCCCCATCTCGGTGAAGAAATCCTCGAGGTATCGCCAGACATCCTTTCTTTCGGAACGATGCATGCCGGGCAGGGTGTCTACGAGGCGTCTGACGTCCTCCTTCCGCAGCAGGAAGATGTCGCGCACCTGTCGGATCTCGGCCAGATTGCGGGGCGGTCCCATATAGATCCGCGTCCGCACGTCGGCAATGCCCAGGCGCTCGTCGGGTATGGCATAAGGGGCGTTGACAAGTCCGCAGTAGTCGAAGTCGTAGGGCACGGCGATGGGGCGGGAGAGGAAATCCCCGTCCTTTCGGACGAGTCGGATATTGTGTCCCTTCGCCACGGCCCAGTCGGTATTGCCGATCATGTATTGGAACAGGGCGATGAGGGTCATCTGCTGCCGGTCGGTCTGATCGGGGTGTAATAGGTTGTCATCGGACTCGTGACAGCCGTTGCGGCGGGCCATGTCGTCGATGTCCTCAATGAGGAAGGATGGCATCTCTGTGGGCTTCCGGCGTCCCTCCCTGTCAACCATCCGCAGGGCAACCCACCGCACGCGGAAACTCCGGTCCGTGAACAGCGCGTAGAGGCGGTAAGCGAGGAACTCCCGCAAAAGGAGGTCCTCGTAGCGGGGTCCGTAATGGCAGGGGGAGACGACCTTGATGCGCGCATGGAGGGTGGGTGATGCGGCATGGTGCTTCCCAAAATCGAGCATGACATTGGGAATGGAGCAGTTGTTCCTGCGAAACTCGCCGCGGGCCCTGACAGCGACCTCATCCCTATAGACGATGCTGTCAGATGACCTCAGGGTGACGGTGGCCGGCTGCCATGCGTGCTCTAGAGAGGCATACAGCAGACTCCGCTGATCGGTCTCGACGAGCACCTGCAGGGGGGCGTCGTCGCGGAAGAGCCATCCGGAGTGGATAGGGCCGTGCTTCGCACGCTCCCTTCCCTCTACCGGCCTTCGAAGGGTGTCGGTCAAAGGCTGCTGGGCCTTCGGGAATGCCAGGGGGCAGGCCGAGAGCAGCAACAGTGTCCAGAGGTGTTTCCCGCAGACTGGCATGGGGGGGTCAGCGGAACGAAGGTATGACGAGGGGTGGCCGGATGCACCGGTCCTGACGGATTTGCAAGGGTTGCGTGCTTTGGAGGAACGCGGCAATGGGTCTACTTTTGCCGCATGCCACAGATATCCCGCCGCGGCCTGCAGATGCCCGCCTCCCCGATACGAAAGCTGGTGCCTTTCGCAGAGGCCGCCCGCAGGAAAGGCATACGGGTCATCCCGCTGAATATCGGCCAGCCCGACATCGAGACGCCGACCGCCATGCTCGACGCCGTCCGGAAGGCCGACATCAAGGTGCTGGAGTACACGCACAGCGCAGGCAACGAGAGCTACCGCCGCAAGCTCTCGGGATACTATGCCGGTATCGGCATCGACGTGTCGGCCGGCGAGATCCTGGTGACCACGGGCGGCAGCGAGGCCATCGTCTTCGCCTTCATGAGCTGCCTGAACCCCGGCGACGAGGTCGTGATACCCGAGCCCTTCTACGCCAACTACAACGGCTTCGCGGTGATGGCCGGGGTGGAGGTTGTCCCCATCCGATCCGACATATCCACCGGCTTCGCCCTCCCTCCCATCGAAGAGTTCCGCAAGGTCATCACCCCGCGCACCCGTGGTATCGTAATCTGCAACCCCAACAATCCGACGGGGTACCTGTACAGCCGCGCCGAGATGGAGGCCCTGCGCGAGATCTGCCTAGAACACGACCTCTACCTTTTTTCCGACGAGGCCTACCGGGAGTTCTGCTACGAGGGCACGCATGTGAGCGCCATGCACCTGGAGGGACTGGACCAGCACGTGGTGCTGATGGATACGGTCTCCAAGCGCTACTCTGCCTGCGGCGCGCGGCTCGGGGCGCTGGTGACGAAGAACAAAGGGCTGTACGACGCGGCGCTGAAGTTCGCACAGGCGCGACTCTGCCCGCCGGCGCTTGCGCAAATCATGGCCGAGGCGGCGGTGGACCTTTCGGCCGACTATTTCGATGCCCCCAGGGCCGAATACCTGTCGCGGCGCAACCTGCTGGTGCAGCGGCTGAACGCCATCCCGGGGGTCTTCTGCCCCACGCCCGGCGGAGCCTTCTACGCGATGGCACGCCTCCCGATCGACAACAGTGACGCCTTCTGCCAGTGGATGCTGGAATCCTTCTCGCACCAGGGCAGCACCGTCATGATGGCACCCGCCACCGGCTTCTATGGAACGCCCGGCGCAGGCCGCGACGAAGTGCGGCTTGCCTATGTGCTCAACCGCGAGGCGATCTCCGAAGCCATGGACTGCCTGGAGGCAGCGCTGAAAGTCTATCCGGGGGTGGTTTGAACCCTGTCACGCCGATTCGACAATCGCCCGGGGATGGATGTCGCATTCGATACTAAATGAAAAGGATGCCGTCTGCCCTTCCCATCCCGCGATGTCCAAAGATATCCTGATCATGCCTCCGACCCCGGGGATGATGCCGTCGCATTCCCTGCCCAACCCTTCCAGTTCACCATCGTGACGCCTGTCAGCACTAGCGCGGCACCGGCATAGGTGTAGGAAGGCACTTCTTCGTCGAGAATGATCACGGAGAGGATGAGCGTGAAGACGGGGATCAGGTTGTTGAAGATGGCCGCCCGCGAAGCCCCCAGGAGGCTAACGCCTTCATAGAACCAGATGAAGGCCAGAACGGTACCGATGATGCCGAGGTAGGCCAGGGATACCCAGGCTTCGGGCGGAACGGCGGCCGGCTGTTCTTCGAAGAGGGCGAAGAGCAGCAGCATGACAGCGCCAGTGACGGAGGCCCAGGTAGTCGCTTCCGTGGGTGTCGAACTGCGGAGCGCCTCCCGCCCCACCAGGGTGTAGACGGCCCAGGTGATTGGACACCCCAGCATGAAGGCGTCACCCCATTCGAACCCTTCGAGCAGCCGTGTCGGATGGCCCCTAGATATGACGAAGGCCACGCCAGCTAGGGCCAGCAGCATACCGACGAGGCGATGCCCCTTCACCGGCTCTTTGTATCGCCAGGCCGAGAACAGCATCACCATGGCCGGGTTGAGGGCCACCACCAGGGCGCCGTGGCTGGCGGGCACCAGTTTGAGGCCGTTGAAGAAGAAGTAGTTGTATGCAAAGACGCCGGAGAAGCCCAACAGGCAGAGACGCCACAGCTGTCGGCGATCCACCCGAAGGATACCGGGGGCGTTGCGCAAGGCCATCGGCACCAGCAGGGCGCAGGCCAGTACATACCGCAGGAAGGCCCCGGTGAAGGGTCCGAAGGTCTGTGCCGCCACACGGGTGGCGATGAATCCGCCCGCCCAGAAGAGCATGACGGCGATGAGTTTGAAATATATCAAGACGGGACGTTTGGATGCGGGCGCAAGGTACGGAGACCCGCTCAGTTGACGCCGGAGACGACCTTCCCGCGGGCGATGAGGCAGCCGCCCATCACACCGGCCCGCTCGCCCAGGAGCGAGAGCCGCAGCTGGGTGTCGTTGCTGACGAGTCCCAGCGAATACTTGTGCAGCGCGCTCCGGATGGGCAGCCGGACGAGCTCGCCCGTCTCAGAGACCTTGCCCCCGAGGATGACCAGCTCGGGGTTGAATACATTGATCAGGATGGCGATGGCTTTGCCCAGCTTCTCCCCCAGTACCGACAGTACTTCGATGACGAGCGTGTCCTCGTTGCGGGCCGCCTCGATGACATCCTCGAGGCGCAATTGGTCGAGTTCGGGATATTTCCCCGCCAGCACGGAGGAGGAACCGCTGCGGATCCTTTCGCGAACCTCCGCCAGCAGGGCAAGGCCAGAAGTCTCCGTCTCGAGGCAGCCCCGCTTCCCGCAATGGCAGATGCGCTCGTTCTGGAAGAAGGGGATATGGCCCAGCTCGCCGCTGAAGCCGGACTTGCCATAATAGATCTCCCCGTCGATCAGGATGCCCATGCCGAG
>RGVM01000221.1 GCA_010027295.1 Chitinophagia bacterium | reverse complement strand
CCGTCTACCGGCTTTTCTATGACACCATCAAGGGTGGCGACTACCGCGCCCGCGAGGCCAACGTCCACCGCCTCGCCGAGATCAGCACCAACATCATCGACCAGTGCGTGGCTCAGGGCGTACCCTTCGCCCGCGAGTACGGCGGTCTCCTCAGCAACCGCTCCTTCGGAGGCACCCAGGTGCAACGCACCTTCTACGCCGCCGGCCAGACGGGCCAGCAGCTCCTCATTGGCGCCTACCAGGCCCTGGAGCGCCAGGTGGCCCTTGGCAATGTCACCATGTACAGCCGCCACGAGATGCTCGACCTCGTCATGATCGACGGCAAGGCCCGCGGCGTTATCGTGCGCGACCTGGTCACGGGAGAGCTGGAGCGCCACTTCGGCCACGCCGTCCTGCTCTGCTCTGGTGGCTACGGCAACGTGTTCTACCTCTCCACCAACGCCATGGGCTGCAACGTGACGGCCGCCTGGAAGGCCCACCGCCACGGCGCCTACTTCGCCAACCCCTGCTTCACGCAGATCCATCCGACCTGCATCCCCGTCAGCGGCGACCACCAGTCGAAGCTCACCCTCATGTCCGAGTCCCTCCGCAACGACGGCCGGATATGGGTGCCGAAGGCGGCCGGCGATGACCGCAGGCCCAACGAGATACCCGAGGAGGAGCGCGACTACTTCCTGGAGCGGCGCTACCCGGCCTTCGGCAACCTCGTCCCGCGCGACGTGGCCTCCCGGGCCGCCAAGGAGCGCTGCGATGCCGGCCACGGCGTGGGCTCCTCGAAGCAGGCCGTCTACCTCGACTACGCCGATGCCATCCAGCGCTACGGACGAGCCGAGGTCAGCAAGAGCAACCTGGGCGACGTACCCAAAGAGACCATCACCGAACTCGGCCGTGACGTCATCCGGGAGAAGTACGGCAACCTGTTCGACATGTACCAGAAGATCACCGGTGAGAACCCCTACGAGGTTCCCATGCGCATCTATCCGGCCGTGCACTATACGATGGGAGGCCTCTGGGTCGACTACGAGCTCATGACCAACATCAAGGGACTGTACTGCCTCGGCGAGGCCAACTTCAGCGACCATGGTGCCAACCGCCTCGGCGCCTCGGCCCTCATGCAAGGACTTGCCGACGGGTACTTCGTCATCCCCTACACAGTTGGCAACTACCTGGCCGACGAGGTCGGAAAGCCCGCCGAATCCGTCAACCACCCCGCCTTCGCCGAAGCCGAGCAGCGCTGCCGCGAACGCATCGAAAGGCTCATGGGCATCAAGGGGCGTCAGTCGGTGGAGAGCTTCCACAAGCGCCTCGGCAAGATCATGTGGGACAAATGCGGCATGGCCCGCAGCGAAGCCGGACTCAAGGAGGCCATCAGCCAGATACGGGCCCTCCGCGAGGAGTTCTGGAACGACGTCCGCATCCCGGGCGCCATCGAGGAGATGAACCCCGAACTCGACAAGGCCGGTCGTGTCGCCGACTTCCTCGAACTCGGGGAACTCATGTGCCTCGACGCACTCGAGCGCAATGAGAGCTGCGGCGGCCACTTCCGCGAGGAATACCAGACGCCCGACGGCGAAGCCCTCCGCAACGACGCCGACTACATGTACGCCGCCCTCTGGGAGAACAAGGGTGACGAAGGATGGACCTTGCACAGGGAACCCTTGGTGTACGACGTCGTCAAGCCCAGCCAGCGGAGCTACAAGTAATTGACCCGGTGCCGCCTGCCGGAGACGGACGGCGGACACATAAAATGCAGATAGATGGAACACTACAGCATGGACCTGACGCTCAGGGTGTGGCGCCAGCGCAACCGCAAGGAGGAAGGTCGCTTTGAGACCTACGAAGTGAAGGAGATCTCCTCGGAGATGTCGTTCCTGGAGATGATCGACGTGCTCAACGAGAGGCTGCTGCAGGAAGGCAGGGAGCCCATCGCCTTTGACCACGACTGCCGCGAAGGCATCTGCGGTGCCTGCTCCATGGTCATCAACGGGCGTCCGCACGGACCCTGGAAGGGCACCACGACCTGCCAGCTTCACATGCGCGCCTTCAAGCACGGAGATGCCATCACCATCGAGCCCTTCCGCGCTGACGCCTTCCCCGTCATCAAGGACCTGATGGTGGACCGTAGCGCCTTCGACCGCATCATCCAGTCCGGTGGATACGTATCCGTCAACACTGGTAACGCCGTCGATGGCAACGCCATCCCCATCGAGAAGGACAAGGCCGACGAGGCTTTCTCCGCCGCCACCTGCATCGGGTGCGGCGCCTGTGTGGCGGCATGCAAGAACTCCTCGGCCATGCTCTTCGTCTCGGCCAAGGTGTCGCACCTCGCCCTGCTGCCGCAGGGATCGCCCGAGCGGAGCTCGCGCGTCCTCGGCATGGTCGCCCAAATGGACAAGGAGGGCTTCGGCTCCTGCACCAACACCTATGCCTGTGAGGCGGAATGCCCCAAGGAGATTTCGGTACTCAACATCGCCCGCCTCAACCGCGAATACCTCGCCGCCTCGTTGGCTGGCGACTGATATGCGACGACATCACTGACACCCGATGGGGCGGCCGCAGGGACCGCCCCTTTTCTTTTCACCGCCATCCATTAACTTTATCGAAATCTCCCGCAATGCCCGCATCCCGTCGCAGATTCCTCCGCCGCCTCGGCGGCACCGCAGCGCTCTTCTCCGGCCCCCTCGGAGCCATCGCCCTCGATGACGAACAGGTCCGCCTGCTCCGGCCCGAACACCGCCATGCCGCGGCCGACAGGATACGTGTCGCGGGTATTGGCATGGGCCTGATGGGCTTCGGCGACATGCAGGCCGCCCTCAAAGTTCCGGGCATCGAGATCGCCGGTGTATGCGACCTCTACGACGGCCACTTCGAAAAGGCCCGCGAACTCTGGGGCGCCGACCTCTACTGTACCCGCGACTACCGCGAACTACTGGAGCGTAAGGACATTGACGCCGTCATCATCGCCACTCCGGACCACTGGCACGACCATATCTCGATTGCCGCCATGCGCAAGGGCAAGCACGTCTATTGCGAGAAGCCCATGGTGCAGCACTGGGAGGAGGGACATGCCGTCATAGAAGAGCAAAAGCGCAGCGGCAAGGTCTATACAGTAGGCTCCCAGGGCGTCAGCAGTGTCGCCCTCGCCGAGGCGAAGAAGATCATCCAGTCCGGCGCCATCGGCGAACTCAACCTCATAGAAGCCGTCAACGACCGCTACGGGGCCCTCGGCGCCTGGCAGTACTCGATCCCGCTGGACGCATCCCCGAAGACGCTCGACTGGGATCGCTTCCTCGGTGATGCACCCTCCCGTCCCTATGACCCCGTGCGTTTTTTCCGCTGGCGCAACTACCAGGACTATGGCACCGGTGTCGCCGGCGACCTCTTTGTCCACCTCATCTCGGCCGTACACCACGCGCTCGACACCCCGGGTCCGAACCGGATCTTCTCCAGCGGCTCCCTCAGCCTCTGGAAGGACGGACGCGACGTGCCCGACGTCCTCACGGCCATCATGGACTATCCCGCCACGCAATCCCATGGCGCCTTCCAGATGCAGTTGCGTGTGAACTTCGCCGACGGCTCGGGGGGCAGTAACCGCACCCGCTTCTACGGCTCCGAAGGCATGATCGAATGGGGGGGCGACAGGTTCACCCTGCGCCGCCAGAAACTGCCCAAGGCCCCCGGCATCGGCGGATGGGACACCTGGAACGTCTTTTCCTCCGCCCAGCAGAAGGCCTACCAGGAGTGGTACAACGCGAAGTATTCCGAGGAGGATCGCCGAAGGAATCAGCCGGAGGAGACACGCTATGCCGCCCCGCAGGGCTACGACGCACGCGTGGATCACTTCGCCAATTTCTTCGAGGCCATCCGCGGCGGCAGGCCCGTCGTCGAAGACGCCACCTTCGGCCTCCGCGCCGCCGGCCCGGCCGTCGCCTGCAACCTCAGCTATTTCAAACGCAAGGTCATCAACTGGGACCCCGTCGGGATGCGGGTGAAATGATCCAAAGCATCGTATGGGACAGGAAAATCCGTGAGCGGCTCCCCCCGTGCGGAAAATGGTGATGTTCCTTCGCCTACCCTTGGAACTGCGGCGAGTTTTGAGAACCCAACGCGGTTCTCAAAACCCTCCGCCGTCCTCAGAACTGGGGGGAGTTCTGAGAACCATCCCCGGTTCTGAGAACCCCACCCGGTTCTCAAAACCCCCGGTTGTCCTGAGAACTGGGGGGAGTTCTGAGAACTTCTGCGGCAGGGTGTGCGTGTTTCCTAGTTCGGAAGCGGTTACAGCGTTTAGGGGTGCTCTTCCATTCGGGGGACTCCTCAGGCAAAGGCAGATGAAACGCACACCTTTCCACGCGCAATAAAAAAGCTTTCAGGACATTTATGTCCCAAAGGCGAACGTTGCCCCTCCGCCGGTCCATATCCTTGATTTGCCTATGCCTTTCCCTGGCCTTTTCAACGGCCGGTCAGGTGGATGCTGTCGGCAACCTTCGACGGAAGGCTGTCGGCACCCGCCCTATTCAGCAACGTATCGACACCTTGAGCATCGCACCCGGCAGTCTGCGCATCCCGGGCATCCCCGACACCGCCTATACCTTCGACGCCGTCAGCGCCACCCTCCGATGGCGCCATCCGCCCACCGCCGACAGCGTCTGGCTCAGCTATCGCGTGCTGCCCGTCCGTCTCGACGACCCCGTTCGGCACATGCGCTTCGATACCGTCATGGGCAAGTTCGTCGTCACGCCACTCATCGCCCCTCAGCGGCGTACCCCCGGGCCCCTGGACGTCGGCGATGTCAAATACAACGGCAGCCTGGGCAGGGGGCTCTCCTTTGGCAACCGCCAGGACGTAGTCCTCAACTCCACCCTCAACCTCCAGATCAACGGATACCTGGGTGACAGCATCCTCGTATCCGCCGCCATCTCAGACAACAACATACCCATCCAGCCAGATGGCAACACCCAGAACCTGAACGAATTCGACAGGGTCTTCCTTTCCTTCTCGAAGGACGCCTGGAAACTCGACATGGGCGATCTCGACCTTCGGCAGTCCGGTTCTTATTTCCTCAACTTCTACAAGCGGCTGCAGGGCGCACTCTTCGAGACGGAGCAGCGGATGGGGCCGGCCGGCCGGAACCGCACCGTCGCCGCCGCCGCCGTCGCCAAGGGCAAATTCACGCGCAACGTCTTTCAGGGACAGGAGGGCAACCAGGGGCCCTACCGCCTCAAAGGGGCCAACGGCGAGCTCTTTTTCATCGTCCTCGCCGGCACCGAGCGCGTCTGGATAGACGGAGTGATGATGCAGCGCGGACAGGA